>CBINKF010000045.1:0-10917 GCA_966251115.1 uncultured Cellvibrio sp. | reverse complement strand
TTTTTCCACGGCTTTCACCCACATATTAAAGCCAATGTAGTGAGCTTCCATGGGATCGTTGGTGACGCGCTTGTCGTTTTTGATAAAGGCATGCCATTTTTTAATAAACGCGGCGTTAGCAGGATTGTCCTCGCTCATAAAGTAGTTCCAGGCAGCCAGGTGACCTACCAGCGGCTTGGTGTCTATACCGGAGAGTTCCTCTTCACCGACAGAGAAAGCAACCACGGGGATATCGTCAGCAGTAATTTTTTGGTTGGCCAGTTCGCGATAGAAAGGTACGTTGGCGTCGCCGTTGATGGTGGACACTACGGCAGTTTTTTTACCGGAGGAACCAAAGCGCTTGATGTCGGCAACAATGTTTTGCCAGTCGCTGTGGCCAAAGGGGGTGTAGTTGATCATGATGTCTTCATCTTTCACACCCTTGGATTTCAAATAGGCTTCGAGGATTTTGTTGGTGGTGCGGGGATACACATAGTCGGTACCGGCCAACACCCAGCGCTTAACTTTTACCTCGTTCATCAGGTAATCCACAGCGGGAATAGCCTGTTGGTTTGGCGCGGCGCCTGTGTAGAACACATTGCGTGAAGACTCTTCACCTTCGTACTGCACTGGGTAAAAGAGAATGCCGTTAAGTTCTTCCACAACAGGTAGTACAGATTTGCGCGATACCGATGTCCAGCAGCCGAAGATGGCAGCGACCTTATCTTTCGCCAGCAGCTCGCGCGCTTTTTCCGCAAACAGTGGCCAGTTGGAGGCTGGGTCGACTACAACAGGCTCCAGTTTTTTGCCGAGCAAGCCGCCTTTTTTGTTTTGCTCATCAATCAGCATCAGCATGGTGTCTTTCAGGGTGGTTTCTGAAATGGCCATGGTGCCCGAGAGCGAGTGGAGAATGCCCACTTTGATGGTGTCGGCTGCCGTGGCAGTGTAGGACGCGAGGGTAAGGCCAGCGGCCATGCCCAGTGCGCTTAGTTGTTTTGCAAACTTCTTCAGCTTCATGGTCTATCTCCTGAGATTAACGTTAGTGGTTTGGCTCAAAAATTATTACGACTTGTTTGTCTCTGTTTGTTTAAGCTTTAATTGTTCACAGCTTTTTTATCTAGTAGGTGAGTTGAGCACCCAGTTTCCGGTAACCTTGTTTACCCTTTCTTCTGCAACCCTTTCATTCCATTTGGCGTTCCCCAAGAGCTAACGCGGTTGCAGTGTAAAACGCCTTATTGCTGTTGAATTTGCTGCGCTTCGTAGAGCATGTGCAGCGTAATCTTGCGCACCTCGGCTTTGCTTTCCTCAATGTGGGTTTTCAGCAGGCTTTTGGCCTCATCGGCGCGCCTTTCGATAATGGTGCGCAAAATCTTGGCGTGTTCATCGTAAGTGGCCTCGATGCGATTGCGCTGGGTAAAATCAATGCGCCGGATAATGCGCAAGCGCTCGGTTAAATCGTGGTGAATGCGCGCCATTTCCATATTGCCGGTGGCCTCAATTAACTGTTCGTGGAAGCGCTCATCCAGCGCGCAGACACTGGGGCCATCTTCTAAACGATCCTCTGGCTTTACCAGCCAAATGCGTTTTAAATCTTCCAGGTTGGGTCCGGGCTCCATCTCGCAGAGTTTGCGCACGGCGGCCAGCTCCAGCACTATGCGCACGTCGTAGAGTTCTTCAAATTGTTTAAAGTTGAAGGGTTTTACCTGCCAGCCGCTGCGAAACGAGACTTCCACAAAGCCTTCGCGCTGCAAGCGCGACAGGGCTTCACGCACTGGTGTGCGGCTGGCGGCCACTCGTTCGGCCACTTCGTTTTCGCTAAAGCGATCGCCCGGCAAAAGGCGAAAGGAAAAAATATCGTCCTTGAGCTGCTGATAAATGCGCTCGGTTAAATTGGTGCGCGGCTCCTCAGCTTTCTTTTTGGCGTTTTCCGGTTTAACCAGCTTCATATTTGTGTCTCTGAATGTTTGGGGCTCTGGCTTAGTCCAGCTCCAATACCAACAGCAGATCGCCAGCGCTGACTTGTTTGCCGGGTTCTACGTGAATTGCGCTGACCTTGGCGTTGCGGTCGGCGTAGACAGAAAATTCCATTTTCATGGCCTCCACAATCAGCAGCGGCTGATCCGGCTCCACCAGTTGCCCCGGCTCGACCAACAGTTTCCAGATATTGCCGCTGATATCGGCAGTGATGGGGTGGCCATCCACTTCGATGGGAGCTGTATTGATTTTTACCTGCAGGGCTTCATCCACCTTGGCCGCTTCATCGGCTTGCCAGAGGGCGACTTCTGTAGTGAAGGCGGCTTGTTGTTTGGCTTTAAACTCGGCGATGCTGGCGGTGTTTTCCTGCAGAAATTGTTGGTGCTCCGCGAGGCTGAAATAATCCTCTTCTATGCGGATGCTCAAGCGACCTTCGCGGAAAGCTTCGCGCTGGGCGGTGAGTTCTTCTTCGCTGACTTGGTAATATTTAACCCGGTCGAAAAATTTAAGCAGCCAGGGCTCGCCGTCTTTAAACACGGGGTTTTTCAAAAATTTATTCCAGATGGGTAAGGTGCGGCCCACCAGCTGATAGCCGCCCGGGGAATCCATGCCGTAAATACACATGTACACGCCGCCAATACCCACAGTGCCCTCGGCGGTATAGGTGCGCGCCGGGTTGTATTTGGAGGTGAGCAGACGATGGCGCGGATCCACCGGCACAGCGCAGGGCGCGCCCAGGTAGACATCGCCAAGGCCGAGCACCATATAGCTGGTTTCAAACAGAATTTGTTTCACCTGGTCGACTGAATCCAGGCCGTTAATGCGACGCATAAACTCGGTGTTGCTCGGCAGCCAGGGCGCTGTGTCGCGCACCGATTGACGGTAGCGGGCCACCGCATCCAGGGTGGCGGAATCTTCAAAGGCCATGGGCAGGTGCACTATGCGGCTGGGCACTTTAATATCGCGCGCATCGCCCAGGGTCTCTTCAATCACCAACAATTTGGCAATCAAATCCTGTTGGTGAATTGTGCGGCTGTCGTAATTAATTTGCAGCGAGCGAACACCGGGGGATAATTCAATCACACCTTCGATGGGTTCAGCTTTGAGTGCTTCCATTAGGGCGTGCACGCGCAGACGCAAACTCAACTCGAGAATATTGTCGCCGTACTCCAGCAAAATATATTTGTCGCCGGCCTGGCGGTAACTCACCAGCGGGCGGCTGCCCTCGGGGGCCAGTGAAGCGAGAATACATTCGGATAATCCGTGCGCGGGTTTTCGCTCCGGCACCGCCGGTAAAACAGGGAGTGGCGCCAGCGCAGCAATCGCCGCATCCTGGGCTTTTTCCAAATTCAGCGCCTCGTCAAAACTCATGCGCACAAAGCGAATTTTATCGCCGGGTTTGACCTGGCCGACTTTCCACAGCTCGCCTTTAACAATAGTCACCGGGCAGACAAAGCCGCCGAGGCTGGGGCCGTCTTTGGTGAGGATCACCGGCATATCGCCGGTAAAATTAATCGAGCCCACCGCGTATTCGGTATCGTGAATGTTGGAAGGGTGCAGGCCAGCTTCGCCGCCATCGCTGCGGGTCCAGGTGGGTTTAGGGCCGTTTAAGCGAATGCCCAAACGGTTGGAGTTGTAGTGCACTTCCCAGGCGGTGGAGAAAAACATTTCAATCGCTTCGGGTTTGAAAAAATCCGGCGCGCCGTGGGGGCCGTAGAGCACACCAATTTCCCATTCACTGGGATAGCCGGGGATTAATGCCTCGGGTACAGCGGCGGGTGCATAAATGGGTGCCGGGGTAGTGCAAGCAACTATGGCCGGATTGCTGATGGGCAGCATATCGGTAGCGCGCAGGGTGCGACCGGCGTGACCGCCAAATTGGCCCAGGGCAAAAGTGGAGCGGCTGCCGAGGTAAACCGGCACATCAAAACCATTGCGAATGGCGAGGTAACCACGGCAACCATTTTCGGCTTTGCCTATATCCAGAACTTGCCCGGCTTTAACGCTTACCGGCTGCCAGAGTGCAATAGCTTGCCCATCAAGTTTGGGTGCGCAGTTGGCACCGGTGAGGGCAATAATGGCGTCTTTATGGAATTTTAATTTGGGCCCAATAATGGTGTATTCGATACCGGCAGCGCTTTCATGGTTGCCGACAATACGGTTGGCCAAACGAAAGGCGTAGTCATCCATAGGGCCTGAGGGTGGAACACCAACACTCCAGTAACCGGCGCGGCCGGGGTAATCCTGAATGCTGGTGTAGGTGCCTGGCTGCAGCACTTCCACCACCGGCGGTACATAAGTGAATTTCGCCAGCTTGTTAGTGGCTACATCGCCCGCAGCAAAAAAATCTGAGCTGATAATCTGGCGCAGATAATCCAGGTTGGTGGCAATGCCTGATGCGCGGGTTTCGTTAAGGGCAGCGCTCATTTTGGCAATGGCATCAGCGCGGTCTTTGCCGTAAACAATAATCTTGGCGATCATGGGATCGTAGTAGGGCGAGACTTCTGTGCCTGTGGCGACCCAAGTGTCTACTCTCACCATTTCATTTGGACGCGCAGATTCCGGGAAGTGCACATCAGTGAGCACGCCGGGCGAGGGCTGGAAATCGCGCACCGGGTCTTCGGCGTAAAGGCGCACTTCTATGGCCGCGCCCTGCGGATTAATTTCAATATCCAGTTGTGGCGGTGTGCCTGCCGCAGTGAGAATCATCCATTCCACTAAATCCACGCCGGTGCAGGCTTCAGTAATCGGGTGCTCCACTTGCAGGCGAGTGTTTACTTCCAAAAAGTAAAATTCATCGCGCGCCGGGTCGTAAATATATTCGATGGTGCCGGCGGATCTGTAGCTGACCATTTCGCCCAGGCTGACGGAAGCGGCCAATAATTTTTCGCGGGTGGCCGCAGGTAAGTTTGGCGCTGGGGTTTCTTCAACGACTTTTTGGTTGCGCCGTTGCAGCGAGCAGTCGCGTTCGCCCAGGGCCAACACCTTGCCCTGGCCATCGCCAAAAATTTGCACTTCCACATGGCGGGCGTTATCGACAAAGCGCTCGAGGAAGACGCCGCTGTCGCTAAAAAAGTTTTGCCCTAAACGCTTAACACTTTCGTAAGCGTCGATTAATGATTTTTCATCGTTGCAGCGCGTAAGGCCGATACCGCCGCCGCCGGCGGTACTTTTAAGCATGACCGGGTAACCCAGTTTTGCCGCCGCCGCTGTAGCTTCTTCAACCGAACCCAATAAACCTGTGCCGGGTGTGAGCGGCACACCGGCCTGCTCGGCCAGTTCGCGCGAAGTGTGCTTTAAACCAAATTGGCGAATCTGCTCGGCGGTGGGGCCGCAAAAGGCAATGCCGGCGGCTTCGCAGGCCTCGGAGAATTTAGCGTTTTCCGACAAAAAGCCATAACCGGGAATAATCGCCTGGGCGCCTGCTTGTTTAGCGGCGGCGAGAATTTTATCCGCCTGCAAATAACTGTCGGCGGCGCTATTGCCACCCAGACAAATGGCCTCATCACAGACGCTGACATGGGCGGAGTTGCGGTCGGCATCGGAGTAAATTGCGATGGACTTTATGCCCATTTTTTTCAGAGTTTTGGCGATGCGTACCGCAATTTCTCCGCGGTTGGCGATAAGTACGCTGGTTAACATAATTCTTCTCCGACTGTATTTGTTTTACCCCCTCCCAACCTCCCCCTTCACAAGGGGGAGGAGCTTGGACTCCCTCCCTTTAAAAGGGTGAGGCACTTTTACTCCCTCCCCTGCGAAGGGGAGGGCTGGGGTGGGGTTCTATTTCTGTAGTGACTGAATGTAAGCGCGCCAGCCGCCCAGGTGCGTTATGTCTTTGGCACCTTCAATTGCAGCGCCCTCGCAGATAAAACTTTTTACGTCGCGGCCATCTTTTAAGGTGAGCGTGCCTATGCCCAGCGGCGCGGGGATAAGCGCAACAAAGCTGCCGAATTCACTCACCGGAATATCCCACAGCTCCACGATGATGCCGTCACTCGCGGCTTCAGCTATGCGAATCAAACCGGGTTTGGGCGGGGTGGTATTGGGCAGCGCATAGAGACGGTAATTGGGCGCGGTAAAAGTGCTCTCAACAAAAATGGCATTGCGCTCGCGCAGTTGATAATTAAGTGGCATGCCAGTGAGGTGTGCACCCACAACCGCCAGGCGCAAATAGCCTTTGGGCGAAACCTGAGGGATAGCTTGAAGGTGATAGCCGCGTCCAGTGGCACCCAGAGGCAATGCCTGTTGGTTAAGCCACTGCTTGCCAAAGGCCACCAGGGCGTCGTCCTGCCAGGCGGGCGCAATTAAGGTGATACCAAAAGGCAGGCCGTCACTGCGCATGGCAGCGGGAAGTGCCAGGGCAGAACAATCGGCAAGGTTGACAAAATTGGTGTAAGTCCCCAGCTGGCTGTTGATTGCAACTGGCTCGGCAGTTACCTCCGCAATAGTTGGGTGACGCGGAGAGGTGGGCACCAACAGGGCATCAAAGTCGGCCATTAACAATTGAATTGCGCGGGCTAGATCTGCACGCTGGTATTCGCTTTGGTAGGCATCGGTCGCGCTAAAATTAGCTGCCTGTTCGATAATGCCGCGCACCACAGGGTTCATCTCACCCGCGTGGGCGGCCATAAAGTCTTTAACAGCAGCCTGACGCTCTGCGACCCAGGGGCCGCCGTAAAGTAATTGGGCCAGGGCAAACATAGGGCTAAAGTCGATGGGGGTAATCTCGGCCCCCAGGCTTTGCATCTGCACCAGGGTTAGCTCCCAGGCGGCGGCCGCCTCGGCATCGCCAAACCATTGCGGGTTTTGGGGCACAGCAAAATTGGGCGTGCTGGCAAAATACTTGGCACTGTCGGGCATCGTGCGGGAATAGCCATCGGCTGGGTCGAAAGTGCTTAGCACTTGGGCGACTTGATCGGCGTCTTCCAGGGTTAAGGCAAAAATGGAAACGCAGTCCAGGCTGCGGCAGGCGGGCACAACGCCTTTGGTGCTAAAGCGTCCCTTGGTAGGTTTTAAACCCACAATATTGTTAAAACCGGCGGGCACGCGGCCCGAGCCTGCGGTATCTGTGCCCAGGCTAAAAGGCACTAAACCGCGTGCAACACTGGTGGCAGAACCGGAGCTGGAACCACCCGATACATACTCAGCATTAAAAGAATTGGGCACAGCGCCGTAAGGCGAGCGGGTGCCCACAAGGCCAGTGGCAAATTGGTCGAGATTGGTTTTACCCAGCACTATGGCGCCGGCTTTTTTAAGCAGCGCGACTGTGGTGGCGTCTTCGCCGGGAATATAGGTAAATGCAGGGCAGGCGGCTGTGGTGGGCATACCCGCCACATCTATGTTGTCTTTAACGGCAAAGGGAACCCCAAACAGCGGCAGCTCGCTGGCGTTGGGATGACTTAACAGCTGCTGGATTTGATCTTCGAGCTCCGCCGTCGAGGCGAGATAGATCCAGGCGTTGTCTTCTGCACTTATACTTGCGCGCAAACTCAGCAGCGCAGTCTGCGGGCTCAGTTCACCGCTGCGGTAAGCGCCAAGCCATTCTTGAATTGTCCAACCTTGAGTTTGCGTCATTATGGTTCCTGCGGATAAATCGAAATACAATCTTGGATACAAGTTTGTATTCAGCAGAAACCGTGCCAGTGCATTTTGATGGCGTAAAAATCATTATGCTATGCTTTAAAAACTTATATAAATCATTTGGTTAGGTTTTTTGTGGAAAATAATTTGCGGTGAGTTTGAACCCTTTTTCAAGGTGTTTTGATGCGCGCGAATAGTGCAGTTGGAAATCGCCAATGGGCCTTAGCGGTGCAATTGGTAGATTTTTTTGGTGAGGTTTTAAGAGAAAACCCTTGCAGTGCAGTATGCTCACCCCTGCTTTTTATAACGCCGCAGAGGTTGATAGATCTCTCGATAATGCGCTGAAATAAAGTGAATTCTAAGGATATGTACTATGGCAATGAACTGGAGCCAGCTGCTCTGCGCTGAGCGTTTGGGTGGGCGCGGTGCGAAAATTGAAGAGGGGCGCTCGCCCTTTCACTCGGATCACGACAAGATTGTGTTCTCGGGGGCTTTTCGGCGCTTGGCGCGCAAGACGCAAGTGCACCCGCTGGCTACCAACGATCATATTCACAACCGCATGACCCACAGCCTGGAGGTGGCCTGCGTTGGGCGCACCCTGGGAATTCGTGTGGGGCAGGCGTTAAAAGATAAAGGCGATTTACCCGCGTCGATTTGGCCCAGTGATATAGGTGACATAGTGCAGGCCAGCTGCCTGGCTCACGACATTGGCAATCCGCCTTTTGGTCACACGGGCGAGGATGCGATTCGCAACTGGTTTCAAAAAGAGGGGGCGGCTTTTTTAGAGGGACTGTCGCCGGCGGAGCAGGATGACATTCGCACCTTTGAAGGCAACGCTCAGGGGCTGCGGGTGCTTACCACTTCGGAGTATCACCAGTATCACGATGGCATGCGTTTAACCTATGCCACCCTGGCCTCGTCGATTAAATATCCCTGGACTGCCTCGCCCTGTTTGCAGGGCCAGCGCCCCAAAAATAATAAATACGGCATTTTTCAAACCGAACTCAATTACTTCCGCGAAATCGCCGATAAAACCGGGCTTATCAGCCGCGGCAATGATTGGTATTGCCGCCATCCACTGGTGTATTTGATGGAGGCGGCGGACGATTTTTGCTACGGCATTATCGACCTGGAAGATGGCCTGGAGATGGGCATTCTCAACTGGCGCGAAATTTACGAGTTGCTGTTGCCGGTAATCGCCGATTCGCCGCAGTTGGATGACCTGGAGCGCTTGCTTAACAAGGTGAATGACGGGCGCAAACCGGCGCTGGTGCGCGGCAAAATTATCGATGCCTTTATTCATGCAGGCACCCAGGCGTTTATAAAAAACCAGGAGGCGTTTTTGCACGGTGAGGTGGAGAGCGATTTAATTTCGCTGTGCGATGACAAGGTACGCACCGCCGTGCAGGTGGCCAAGGATTTAGCCAAGCGAAAAATTTTTAACCATGCGCGTCGCGTTGAATTGGAAATTGGCGCCTATGCGGTTATCGGCCGTCTGCTGGAGACCATTTGCAGTGCAGTCTACGCTTCGCTCGGCGATGCCGCGCACATGACCTACAAAGATAACAGGGTGATGGCGCTTATCGGCGAAAACAATTTTCATCCCAATGTGGCCAGCAAAACCGGCCACTACAAATATCTCGCGCTTATGGCGGTGATCGACTATATCAGCGGCATGACCGACAACTATGCGACCAACCTCGCCAAGCAATTTAATGGCCTGGGGGATTCGCGCTACTAATGTTTAAGGTTATTGAAAGGCATAAATTGCTGCTGTTGATTTTGGTCGGCGTAATTATATTGCCGCTGTTTTTTCTGGGCGGCCCCGATGGCTACTCCTGGCCAGTGTTTCGCGAATTCTGGAACCTGGGGCACTTTGTATTTTTTGCGTTGCCCGGTTTTTTTTGGCAGTGGTGGAGGGGGCCGGCAAATTGGCGTGCCTGGTTGTGGTTGAGCTTGGGCGCGTTTATTGTGGGGGCTGCCATTGAACTGGTGCAGGGCTTTGTGGGGCGCGATGTTGATGTGGTGGATATCTACCACGACCTGGTTGGGCTCTGGTTGGGACTCGCCTGGGGGGCGACCAACACTCGCCTTTGGCAATTGCGCGTCTGCAGCTTGGTGCTGCTGTGTCCCGCGCTGTTTCATCTCACGCAGGTGGCCTATGCGCAGTGGCACCAAGCGCGGCAGGCGCCGCTGCTCAATGGCTTTGAATCCCGGTGGGATTTGTTTTTTGTGCGCGGTCAGGTGACGCGCGATTGCAACCGGGCAACTCAAGGGCAGTGCTCGCTGCGTGTTGAGCTCAATCAGGACGAGTACTCGGGTGCAAAGATGGAGTTTTATGCCAGTGACTGGAGCCATTTAAATAATTTACACATGGATTTTTACAACCCCCAGGTGCAACCGATTGATATTGGTTTGCGCATCAGTGATCTCACCCATGAGCGCGGTACGCATGCCAATCAATTTAGTGATAGGTTTAATCAGCACTTTTTATTGCAGCCGGGGTGGAATCACCTGCAAATTGCCCTGGCAACTATAGCGGCTGCGCCCAGGGGGCGGCGCCTGGATTTAACCCAGGTTTACCAGCTGGAATTTTTTACCCACAGGTTGGCACAACCCGCCGTTATTTTTTGGGATGATCTGGGCTTGAATTAGCGGTTATTACGCGGTTTCTACCGGTGGATTTGGCTTGGTAGAGCGCCATATCGGCGGTTTTAAACAAATGCTCCAGGGTGCTGCCCGGGGTGAAACTGGCAACGCCAAAGCTGGCGGTAATATGCAAGCCTTCTATAGGCTGTGTTTGGGCGATGGCCTCGCGCAGTTTTTCCGCCAGCAATTGTGCCGCTTCCAGATTGGTGTTGCGACACACCAGTAAAAACTCCTCACCACCCCAGCGCGCCAGCAAATCCTGATGGCGAATACGCGTTTGAATATTGCTGGCGACATGGGCCAGCACCTTGTCGCCACCATCATGTCCATAGCTATCGTTAATGGCTTTAAAGTGATCGAGATCGAGCAGGATAATGGCAAAGGGAATTTTGTCGCGGCGCCATTCTTTTAGGCAGAGTGTCAGTGCTTCCTCCACACCGTAGCGATTAAACAGCCCGGTTAGAAAATCGGTTTTGGCTGTGCGCTCTAATACGCGCCGGTGTTTATCCAGAAGCGCATTGGCCTCAAGTAGTTCGGTCTCGCGCAGCTGTTGCTGGCGCAGGTCGCCCCGCAGGCTGGTTATTCGGTAGATCAGGAAGCCGAGAATTAACCCCAGCCACACTAAAATGATGCTCAGGTACCAGTCAGAGGTGCTGAGCCTTTGGCCGACAAATTCTATGCGACGCAGATGAAATTCATGCAGCCCCAGGGATTTTCCCGAACCGGTTTGAATGT
>CBINKF010000044.1:0-10937 GCA_966251115.1 uncultured Cellvibrio sp. | reverse complement strand
ATCCAGTAGTGGGTGCGCGCATTAAGCAGGCGGTGCGCCGCGGTGCCAAATTAATTGTGGTTGACCCGCGCCGGATTGAATTGGCCGATTATGCGGATATTCATTTAGCGGTTAAGCCGGGCGGCAATGTGGCGCTGTTCAATGCCATGGCCGCTACGATTCTGGAAGAGGGTTTAGTCGATTCAGCATTTGTGGCGGCGCGCGTAACCGGGCTGGAAGACTATCGCGCATTTATTGCCGCGTATTCACCCGAGCGCATGGCGGCGCACTGCGGTTTGAATGCAAGCGAGATACGCGCCGCTGCGCGCCTCTATGCAACTACAGCGCCGGCCATGTGTTTTCACGGCCTGGGGATGACCGAGCACACCCAGGGCACTGAAGGTGTGATGACACTGATTAATCTTGCGTTGCTGAGCGGGAATATTGGCAAGCCGGGCAGTGGCATTAATCCCTTGCGCGGGCAAAACAATGTGCAGGGCGCGGCGCATATGGGCTGCGACCCGGTTACGCTGCCGGGGGCGCAAACTATTGCGGACGCGGGAGAAAAATTTGCGCGCTGGTGGGGCGCGCCGATTCCGCCCACGCGCGGGCTGGATTTACTGCAAATGATGGATGCCGCCATTGAGGGAAAATTTAAAGCGCTCTGGGCATTTGGTTACGATATTTACCAAACCCTCGCCAATGCCGAACACACCGGCAATGCGCTGGCCAAGCTTGAGTTGTTGGTCGTGCAGGATTTATTTTTGAATAAAACCGCGCGCGCGTTCGGCCATGTATTTTTGCCGGCGGCCAGTGTGTTTGAGCGCGAGGGCACCTTTATGAATTCCGACCGCCGCGTACAACGCATTCGCCAGGCGGTGCCACCACCGGGCGAGGCCAAACCGGATTGGTGGATTCTGCAACAAATTGCCCAGCGCCTGGGCCATCGGCAGGGTTTTGATTTTGCTGGGGCCGAAGCGATTTGGGATGAAGTGCGCGCACTTTGGCCAGGTGGTGCAGGGCTCAGTTATCAGCGCCTGGAAAGTGAAGATTTGCACTGGCCATGTCCGCATACAACGCATCCGGGGACACCGGTGTTGCATCAACAGCGCTTCAGTAATGGCGAGCGCACAAGTTTACAGATGATTCCCTTTGTGCCCACGACCGAGCGCAGCGATGAGGATTACCCGCTGCTGCTGACGACGGGCCGCACCCTGTACCAGTTTAACGCAGGCACTATGACTTACCGCACGCCCAACCGCCAACTGTGCTCCAGCGATACGCTGGATATATCACCGCAGGATGCCGCGCAATTGGTATTGCACGATGGCGAACAGGTGCAGTTGGAAAGCCGCTATGGCCGCGTGCAATTACCCGTGCGAATTTCCGCGCGAATCAAACCCGGTGAATTATTTGCCAGTTTTCATCGGGAGGATTTATTTCTGAACAAAATTACCTCCAACGAGCGCGACCGTCTGGTGCATTCACCGGAATACAAGGTGACCGCCGTGCGGGTGTGTAAGCTGGCGTCTTAGCAAAGCGCGGTAATGCAAAGCGCGGCAATAGCCTGGGAGCGATTATGGCGATCTATGGGTTTGATGTTTTTTCACCACCGGAAATTGCCGGGCGTATTGAAAGTGTCGGCGTAGCCAAAGCGCGCCTGCCTCTATTCAAAATGGCGCTGCTGGGTGTGTTGGCCGGGGCGTTTATTGGCTTGGGCGCACTCTATTTTGTGCTAGTGGTAAGCGACCCGGCGCTGGGTTTTGCGATTAGTCGTGTACTTGGCGGTGTGGTTTTTTCGCTGGGATTATTGCTGGTTGTCGTCGCCGGGGCGGAGTTGTTCACTGGCAATAATTTGCTCGCCATGGCCTGGGCGGATGGCAAAATTTCCACCGGCGAATTATTGCGCAATTGGGTCGTGGTCTGCTGCGCAAACTTTGTCGGCGCTGTGGGGTTGGCGGTCATTGTGTGGCTCTCTGGCCACCCGGCGATGAATAATGGTTTGGTGGGCGCGAGCGTATTAAAACTGGCGCTGGCCAAATGCACGGCGCCGGTCGTCAGTTTGTTTTGGAAAGCCGTGCTGTGCAATATATTAGTGTGCCTGGCGGTGTGGATGGCGATGGCGGGACGCAGCCTGGTTGATAAAGCCGTTGCCATAGTGTTTCCCATTTCGGCTTTTGTCGCCGCCGGTTTTGAGCACAGCGTTGCCAATATGTATGTGATTCCCTTGGCGCTCCTGTTAAAGCCGGAAACTGCGGAGTTTGCGGCTATCAACATTGCTAATTTCTTGATTAATCTCGGTGTGGTGATTGCCGGTAATCTGGTGGGCGGTAGCCTGTTGGTGGCGCTGGTGTATTACTTGATTTATCGCCCTGGCGACACCCATGCAAGGCGGCACTAGTTATGACTCAGGCGCCGCCCCCGTTAATTGCGGCTCTGCTGAACCCCGCCCTTTATCCAGAGCCAGCTGCTCAGGTTGAACTTATAGAAACCCATGCTTCATGGGTGTTAGTTGCAGGCGATTTTGTTTACAAAATTAAAAAGCCTATCAATATTCCCTTCGTTGACTATAGCACCCTGGCGCGCCGACGCTTTTGTTGCCTGGAGGAGTTGCGCTTGAATCGCCGCTATGCCCCTGAGTTGTATCTCGGCTTGGTGGAAATTAGCGGAGCGCCAGGGGCGCCGGTGTTAGGTGCGCTAAATGCGGATACCGGAAGCGGATTTGAGTACGCGGTAAAAATGAAACGCTTTGAGGAAGCCGGGCGTTTGGATCATCTGAGTCGCAATGGCAAGTTGACGCCCGAACATATTGCAGGTTTGGTGGCGGAGGTTATCCATTTTCATAATAGCGCGGCAGTTGCACCGGTGAATTCACCATTTGGTGGGCTTGAGTCGGTGGGTGCGCCCGCGCTGGAAAATATCACCGCGTTGCAGTCTATGATGGCAGATGCCGGTGATCAGCAGCGTTTGGCCTCACTATTGAGTTGGACTCAGGCTGTGTTTGCGCGCTTATCGCCTCTGCTCATGCAGCGCCAAGCCGCGGGATTTATTCGCGAATGTCACGGCGATTTGCATTTGCGCAATTTGGTATTAATTGGCGAGCGCGTTACCCTGTTTGATTGCATAGAATTTAATGAAGAGTTTCGCTGGATTGATGTTGCCAGCGAAATTGCATTTACCTATGTGGATTTGCTTGATCATCGCCAGCCGGGTTTGGCCAGCTGGTTGCTGAGCCAATGGTTAATGGGCACCGGCGATTATACTGCCGTGCCACTGCTGCGTTTTTATGCTGTTTACCGCGCACTGGTGCGCGCCAAAGTTGCCGGCATTTTAGCCCTGCAAACCCAGGGTGACTTCACCGCTGCGCGCACTTACCTAACGCTGGCACAGCAGCTGACGGCACTGGCCAGGCCCAGCCTTAGCATTTGCCATGGTCTGTCTGGCAGCGGCAAAACCACCGCGGCCAAGCGAAGGCTTTTGGCCGACGCAGGGGGCGTGACCTTGTGGGTGCGTTCGGATGTAGAGCGCAAGCGGCTATTGGGTTTGGCGGCAAATGCGCAAACTGGTTCGCCGCTGAGCGGTGGAATTTACAGCCTGGAGGCTAACCAGTTAACCTATCAGCGGCTATTTGAGCTGGCGGAGCAGATGCTTGCGGATGGCTGGTCGGTGATTGTGGATGCCGCTTTTTTGCGAAAAGCCGAGCGGGATCATTTTATGCAATTAGCTGCAACCCAGGGCCGGGATTTTTTTATCCTTGCACCCCAGGCAAGTATGGCGGAGTTGGCGGCGCGTATAGCGCAGCGGCTGGCGCTGGAGCAGGATGCTTCTGAGGCTACGCTTGAAGTATTGCAGAGGCAGCAAGCGTTTATAGAGCCCTTAACCGATGATGAGAAAGTCTACCTTGTTGCTGTTTAGCAGCCTGTTGAAATACGTTTTCGAAGTTGCTTTTAACGCAGCAGGGACAACGCAGATAGTATTTCAACAAGCTGTTAGGGGACGCTGGCAGCGATATAATCAATCAGCCCATTCAGATTTTTCAGTTCGCGTAATACGGCATCGGGAACATTAACCCCGGTGCGCTTATGGATTTGTACCAGCATGGTATAAAAATCCATAGAGTCCATTTCCACTTGCTCATTAATCGGCCGCGCCAGATCCAATTGATCAAATTCAATATCGGGTGCGACATGATGCAAAATATCTTTAATTTCGGCTGTCACTGTATCGCGGTTCATACTAACCCCTCTGGTTGTGCTAATAAGCGCCCTAAAGTGCTCAATAATTTTGAGCCCGCCAAGCCATCCGTAACACGATGATCTGCCGACAAAGTCGCATTTAACACCAAGCCTGCGCGCAGGCCTCCCTCAGTGTCCACCACGGCGGCTTTATGAATTCTGCCCAGGCCAATCAATGCCACTTGGGGGGCAAAAATAACGCCTGTCACAGTATCCGCGCCTAAATCTCCGACATTGGTCACCGTAATAGTGCCATCGGTCATTTCGCGATTGCGCAGTTTGCCGGCGCGCGCGCGCTGCACAAGATCTGCAAAGGCCGCATTCAATTCGTTAAGTGATAAATCCTGCGCATCGATAATGGCCGGTGTCATTACCCCATCGGGTTTGAGCGAAACCGTAATGCCTAAGTGAATAGCCGAACTGGGTGTGAAAATTCCATTCTCATAAAAACCATTCATGGCTGAGTTGGTTTTTAATGCAAGCACAATGGCGCGCATCAACACTGCAGGCATAAACAGTCGCTGCTCTGGTGGCGAGTTGCGGTTTTGCGTGTCCAGCCAGGTCACCAAAGTATCCACCACAAATTGTGATTGTAAATAATAATGGGGAATTTCGCGCTTGGAACGGCTCATCACTCGGGCGATGGCCTCGCGAATATTGATTAGCGAATTGCCTGCGCCAGTTTTTGCCGGGGTGGTAACCAAGGGTTCAATATCGCGCAGCTCTATTGCACCCTCGCGGCCAGTGCCCTTAATTTGGGTCAGGTCGAGTTTGTGTTCGTCCGCCAAGTGCCGCGCGGCAGGTGATATTAGCAAACGCTCGCCGCTGGTGGCTGCTGTTTTAGCTGGGGCAATTGGTTCTGCCGCCGCTATGGGGCTGGGTTGGGCTGCTTGAACCTCAGCTGTATTAGCCGCTGTTGTATTGAGCGCAGCGAGATTAGCATCAACCAGATTAGCATCAACCAGATTGGAAGCACCTTGATTGGCTGGGGTTGCAGCGGGCGCCTCGGCGCTTTCGGTCTCAATTTCCAGAGTGGCAATGACTTGCCCCACGGGAATTATATCGTCAATCTTGGCGATTAACTCCTGCACTCTACCGCTGCGAAAACTCTCAATTTCCACCGCCGCTTTTTGCGTTTCCACCACCGCAATCAAATCGCCTTTGTTAATTTTATCGCCCGGTTTGATATGCCACTCCAACAACTTGCCTTCGTCCATATCGGCACCGAGCGAGGGCATGGTTAGTGGATAGTTCATGGCAATAAATCCTGCACGGCCTTAATAATATCGGCAAGCTGCGGAATCGCATGCTCCTCCTGGTGCTTGGCATAGGGAATGGGCACTTCCTTGCGACATAAGCGCTGCACTGGTGCATCCAATTGGTAAAAACCCTGCTCGATAATACGCGCGCAAATTTCCGCTGAGAGGCTACCGGATTTCCAGCCTTCATCCACAATTAATACGCGATGGGTTTTGCTCAGCGAAGCCATAATGGTGGCATCGTCCAGCGGGCGCAGGCAGCGCAAATCTATCACTTCTATGTCAATGCCCTGGGCTTGCAGTTGCGCGCCAGCCTCCAGCGCGCGAGGCACCATACCGCCGTATGTAATCAGCGTCAGCTGGCTGCCGGCTTTGCGCACTTGCGCTTGCCAGGGGTTAAAAGCGTCGGGGATTGAGTCGCTACAATCCTCGTCGCGATTGAGCAGCAGTGCGTGCTCAAAAATCAATACCGGGTCCGGGTCTGCCAATGCCGGTGCGAGCATATAGCGCGCATCTTCCACAGTGCCGGGCACCAAAATTTTAATGCCGGGAATATGCGCATACCAACCTTCAAAAGAATTGGAGTGCTGTGCGGCCAGCTGGCGTCCGCCACCGGTGGTCATGCGAATAACCAGGGGAACATTAAATTGCCCGCCTGACATATGCTGCATGACCGCGGCGGTATTAATAATCTGGTCGAGTGCGAGCAGGCTGAAATTCACGGTCATGATTTCGACAATGGGGCGCAGACCGCCGAGTGCGGCACCTATGCCAATACCAGTAAAACCCAATTCCGATAAGGGAGTATCGCGAATGCGCTCCGGGCCATATTTTTCCAGCAGGCCTTTGGTGACCGCATAAGTGCCGCCGTAGGCACCTACATCTTCGCCCATCAATAATGTACGCTTATCGGTTTGCAGGGCTTCGTCAATGCCCTGGCGCAGGGCTTCGCGGTAGGTAATTTTCATACCGCACCCCCGGCGCTGGATTCGCTGTAAACAAATCGCTCCAGCTCCGCTGGCGGCTCCAGCGGGCTCTGCTCGGCATATTCAATGGCGGCCTGCATCTCAGCTTCAATCTCGCTGCTGAACTGGGTAATTTGGGTCTGGTTAATATCCCCGGCAGCTAACAGCTGGGCGCTAAAGTTGACGATAGGGCAGCGCTTTTTCCATTGCTCCACTTCGCTTTTGGTGCGGTAGAGTTCCGGGTCAAACATCGAGTGGGGGCGAAAGCGGTAGGTGTTAAATTCTAAAAAATAGGGTTTATTTTCCGCGCGCACATACGCCAGTGCTTCGGCGGTTTTGTCGTAGCAGGCGAGTGGGCTCATGCCGTCTACCTCTTGCGCGGCAATATTATAGGCGCGGGCTTTGGCGGCCATAGAGGTTTGCGATTCCGAGCGGGTTAAGGCGGTGCCCATGGCATAGCGATTGTTTTCACAGCAAAAAATTACCGGCAGTTGCCAGAGAGCGGCCAGGTTGGCGGATTCGTGGAATGCACCTTCGGCCATGGCGCCTTCGCCGAAAAAGCAAAAGGTGAGTTTATCCTCGCCCAATTGTTTGGCGGCCAGTGCCAAGCCCACCGCCAGTGGAATGCCGCCGGCGACTATGGCGTTGCCGCCAAAAAAATTGTGCTCGCGCGAGAACAAATGCATGGAGCCGCCGCGCCCGCGCGAGCAGCCGTCCAGCTTGCCGAACATTTCGGCCATAATGTTGTTGAGGGGGATGCCTTTGAGAAGGGCGTGGCCGTGTTCGCGGTAGGTGGCTATGGCATTGTCTTGCTGGCGCACATGGCTCATGACACCGACGGCAACAGCTTCTTCGCCGATGTAGAGGTGCAGGAAACCGCGGATTTTCTCCTGGGTGTAAAGCTCGGCGCAGAGTTCTTCCATGCGACGGATGCGCATCATGGTTTTTAGCATTAAGCCTTGTAGTGCTTTGTGCATTTTATATTTCCTTTTTGGGAAAACTAGGCGTTTGTCTCCAACGTTGATGTATCGCCTTCCGGCAATCCCAATTCCCGTGCTTTTAATAAACGCCGCATAATTTTTCCGCTGCGGGTTTTGGGTAAGTCGGCAATAAAACTGATGATCCTCGGTGCTACGGCAACGCCCAGGCGTTTGCGGGCATGGGCCATTATCGCCAGCTGCAATTCTTCGTTGCCTGCGATGCCATTTTTTAATACGACAAAGGCTTTTACCAATTCACCGGCAACTGGGTCGGGGATGCCGATGACGGCGGACTCCAGTACGTCAGGGTGCTCCATAAGCACGCTTTCAATCTCAAAGGGCCCGATTAAATGCCCAGAGGATTTAATCACGTCGTCGCTGCGGCCGACGAACCAGTAGTAGCCATCGGCATCGCGGCTGGCCAGATCGCCGGAGAGATACCAGTCGTCGACAAAGCAGCGCTGGTATTTTTCGTGGTCGCCGAGGTAGTCGCGAAACATGGAGGGCCAGCCGCGGCGGATGGCAATTTCGCCGGTGTCGCCCGGTTGGTCGGCAAATTCCAACTGATTGTTGTCGTGGCTTTTGATCAGGCGAATATCAATACCGGGTATGGGTTTGCCCATGGAGCCGATTTTGATGGGCATGGCGAGATAGTTGGAGATAATGATGCCGCCGGTTTCGGATTGCCACCAGTTATCGTGCAGGGCGATGCGAAGATTTTTTTGTACCCAGTGAATTACTTCCGGGTTGAGTGGCTCACCTACGCTGGCGGCTAAGCGAATGGAGGAAAAATCAAAACCGCGCGCTAATTCTTCGCCATTTTTCATCAGCATGCGCATGGCAGTGGGGGCGGTGTACCAAATATTGACATTAAAGCGCTGCAATATTTGGTACCAGCGCTGCGCCTGAAAATCGGCAGCATCTATCAGCAGGGTGCAGCCATTCACCAGCGGCGAAATAATTCCGTAGGAAATTCCGGTTACCCAACCGGGGTCGGCAGTACACCAAAAAATATCATCGGGTTTTAAATCCAATGCAAAACGCCCGGAGTACTTATGGTAGGCCACGGCAGAATGCACATGCATGGCGCCCTTGGGTTTGCCTGTGGTGCCGCTGGTGAAATGCATAAGCGCGGGGTCATCGGCCTGAGTTGCTTCCAGTATTTCGGTGTCGCTAGCCGATTGCATTAATTGATTAAAATCCAGCGCACCGGGAATATCCTTCAGGCTGCCATCATCATCAATTAGGATAATATGCTGCAAACTGACAATGGTTGCGCGAATAGGGGCGATTTTTTTGCGGTAGAGGGAAGCCAGGGAAAATATAACCCGCGCACAGCCTTTGCTCATGCGCGCCGCAATTGGCTCGGGACCAAAGGCGGAAAAGAGCGGGGAGAACACGCCCCCCATTCGCAGCGTCCCTAACACCACACTGTAGAGTTCAGGGATGCGCGGGGATAGCGCAAATAAAACATCCCCTTTGCCAACGCCCAGCTTGATCAGGGCATGGGCAAAGCGCCGGCTTAGGTTTGCCAGTTCCGCATAGCTGATATCGCGAATGGCACTGGCATTGGTGGGCCAGTCCTTGTCAATAAAACGCAGGGCGATACGCTCGCCATAGGTTGGCAAATGCCTATCCAGGGCCTCGCGGCAAATATTCACCGAACCATCGCTTGCGGTTACTGCCGCCAGCGCTTGGGGCCAGTCAAAGGGGGCTGTGATTTTGGCGGCAGCAAGATTGGCGATAGCTACTGTTTGAATGGATTTTTCAATAATGCCAGGGTCGTCCATATCAACCTCGCAAGTTAACACTTATCCCGGTACTGAGTGTTTAAGGCTGGCGCGACTTAACTATGTCAGATATTTATTGTAGAAGGCTTTGCCGCTTTAATCAGGGCTTCGGCTTGCGATAAATCAAATAATGACACGGAAGCATACTGACTGGGCCGCCATATGGTTTTATGTGTCGCTTATGGGTGATTCGCAATCACAAAACAATGTGCCGTTTGCGATTTTTAATAATGGTGCCGGGCTAATCTGCCAGGCCTAAAAAATTTGCGACCGCTTGTGTCTCGCTGTTGTCGGGATGGCTTTTGTCAAAATAGATCAGATAATCAATGGCTCCCTGATTGGTATCGCAAATAACTCTATAGATATCCATAAGGGAACCGTAGGGGCCTGGCCCACCACTGGCAATACGGATATAGGCCGATACCAACTCGCCGTTGCTGCAAATCAAGCGCGATACATATTCATATTCACCGCGTTGGCCATGGACTTTTACCGGATTTTTGGCGCTGCCCAAAGGGTAGCTGTGGTGCGAGTCAAGCGAGGCATATGCTGAGTTCGGTGCAGAGGAGGGTGAGGAGGGTGAGGAGGGTGAGGGTAGTAGTGCAGTGTTGCTGATCGCGTTGGCAGGACGGCCCTTAGCACCCGCTATTGCACACCCACAAAGTGCGGAGCAATACAAAGTGCACATTAGCAGGGGCAAGATCAATGGCTTCATAACAAGGCCCAATCATCTTATATGCCCTTTAAATTTAGGTCAGCTTCTTGCCTCTGTCATCCTTGCCGTACATGCGATCTTGTCATTAAGTATTTTTTATATATAAGCTTTTTAGTTAAGCGCTTCGAATGTCCAGCTCTGCCAATTGCTGCAACATCGCCAGGCGAATATTGGTATCGAATACATCCACGACAAACATAAATTCATCAACGCCGACTTCAGCAGCCAAACGGTTCAGTTGCCCCTCAACCTGGGCTTTGGTGCCGACGCAGGCCAGCGCCAAAAATTCTTTAACAGCCGCTTGCTCCTGCGGAGCCCAAAGTCCGTCCATACTGGCAACCGGCGGCTTCAAGTACAGAGGATCGCCGCGAAACAATGCCAAAATTCGCTGGTAGGGGGTGGTAAGCAGTTCTGCCGCCCGAGCCTCAGATTCTGCGATAAGCACGGGTAAGCTCAACATAAAATGCGGTTTGGCTAATTGCTGCGATGGGCAAAAGTTGGTGCGGTAAATACGCGCGGCTTCGCGCATATATTTGGGTGCGAAGTGCCCGGCAAAGGCGTAGGGTAAACCGCGAGCTGCAGCCAGGTGAGCACTGTAAAGGCTGGAGCCGAGAATCCATAGCGGCACTTGGGTTCCCGCCCCGGGATAAGCCATTAATCGCTGGCCGGGTTGCGCCGGTTGGAGCAATTGCTCCAATACGGCTATCTCATTGGCAAAGTCATCGGCTGCATTTAAATCCCGGCGCAGCGCGCGTGCCGTCGCCATATCAGTTCCTGGTGCCCGTCCCAGGCCCAAATCAATACGGTTGGGGTAGAGTGAGGCGAGGGTGCCAAACTGTTCAGCAATGATCAGCGGCGGGTGGTTGGGCAACATAATGCCGCCGGAGCCTATGCGGATTCGCTGGGTGTTGGCGGCAATATGGCCGATCAGCACGCTGGTGGCGCTGCTGGCTATGCCTTCCATATTGTGATGTTCCGCCAGCCAGAAGCGGCTAAAACCTAAGTCGTCAGCAG
>CBINKF010000043.1:0-11052 GCA_966251115.1 uncultured Cellvibrio sp. | reverse complement strand
CATCAACCAGCCGCCCAGGGCGCCACCGCCAAACACGCCGAGCACCTGACAGGTGGAAGAGATACCCGTGGCTGTGCCCTTGGCTCCCGCCGGGGCAATCTTGCTGACCAGCGAAGGCTGGGTAGCCTCGAGGATATTAAAGGCAACAAAGAACAGAAACAGGGCAATTAAGGTAAACACCCGGCTGTGGGACACCAGCATCAGCAGCAGCTCGGTAAACAGCAGCAGGCTCACCGCCGCGACAAATATGGGTTTAATCTGACGGCGTTTTTCGGCGATGATCACAAACGGCAGCATGAGCGCAAAGGCAAACGCCAGCAGCGGAAAGTAGATCAAACCGTGGTAGTTGCGCGGAATCTGCAGTTGGTCCTGCAGCACCAGAGGCAGAACCACAAAGTTAGCCATAAGCACAAAGTGCAGTACAAATATCCCCAGGTTTAGGCGAATCAACTCCGGATGACTGAAGGTATTCCACAGCAGCCGGGGCACCGCTACCGCCTCGCGTTTGGGGCTGGAGGTGCGGGCAATATTAGGAACCCGCTTCAGCAAAATATAAATGCCGACACCACCCAACAGCGCCGTGAGCCAGAAGATGGCTTTGACCCCACCCCAGGCGGCGAGCAAAGGTCCCACCGTCATAGCTACTGAAAAAGACACACCAATGGAAGCGCCAATGGTCGCCATGGCCTTGGTGCGATTCTCTTCGGAGGTCAGATCAGTCAACAGCGCCATTACTGCTGCCGAAATCGCGCCACTGCCCTGCAAAAAGCGCCCGAGAATCAAGCCATAGATAGAATCTGCCTGGGCTGCCACCAGGCTGCCCAGAATAAACAATACCAGGCCGATCAAAATCAGCGGTTTGCGCCCAAAGCGATCCGACAAGACCCCTATGGGGATTTGCAAAAACGCCTGGCTTAGCCCATAGGCACCCAGCGCCACGCCCAGTAAAAATGGCGTGTGACCGGAGTACTGGGAACCGTAGAGCGCCAGCACTGGCAAGAGCATAAATAGCCCGAACATGCGGAAGGTATAAAGCGCCGCCAGCGAGGTGACTACACGGCGCTCGAAGGGCACTCCGCTTTGGGGGGAATCCGCCATGATCAATATTTAACCAATCAACTTTTGGGTCGCGAATTTTAACAATCTCAATGCCACCACTGCCAGAAATTCACCGTATAAGTCGCCACTTAGGTTACTCCAGGCGCACTTTACAGAGTTTGTCACTCCCCTGACATCCGCTGTCAGGGCATTTGCGTATAATCGCCGTTTTAGCTTCCGGCTAGCCAAAGCAGGCAGCCGCCACCGCAGTTAAGGCCGAGCGAATGGACAAAATCATCGTCAGGGGTGCGCGCACCCACAACCTCAAAAATATCGACCTGGAAATACCCCGCGACAAATTGGTGGTGATTACCGGCCCCTCTGGCTCGGGCAAATCCTCCCTCGCCTTCGACACCCTCTACGCCGAGGGTCAGCGCCGCTATGTGGAGTCGCTCTCCACCTATGCGCGCCAGTTTTTGTCGATGATGGAAAAGCCCGATGTGGACCATGTCGAGGGCCTGAGCCCGGCTATCTCTATTGAGCAGAAATCCACCTCCCACAACCCCCGCTCCACCGTGGGCACTATTACCGAAATCTACGATTACCTGCGCCTGCTTTACGCCCGCGTGGGTGAGGCCCGCTGTCCGGACCACGGTGTCCCCCTGGCGGCACAGACCATCAGCGAGATGGTGGATACGGTGATGGAGCTGCCGGAAGGAACCAAGCTGATGCTGCTCTCACCTATAGTGCGCGATCGCAAAGGTGAGCACTTGCATACCTTCGAGCAGTTGAAACGCGAGGGTTTTATTCGCGCCCGCATCAACGGCATCCTGTGCGACCTGGACGATACGCCCAAGCTCGACAAAAAGAAGAAACACAGCATCGAAGTGGTTATCGACCGCTTTAAAGTGCGTGAGGACATCAAGCTGCGCCTGGCGGAATCCTTTGAGACTGCCTTGAACTTGTCAGAGGGCCTGGCAGCGATCAGCTATATGGATGGCGAAGCGCCGGATCGACTTTTCTCCTCCAAGCACGCCTGCCCAATATGCGACTACAGCTTGAGTGAACTTGAACCGCGCCTGTTCTCTTTCAACAACCCGGCAGGCGCCTGCCCCAGTTGTGATGGCCTGGGGGTTAAGCAGTTCTTTGACGAGGACAAGGTCATCCAGGACCCCAAACTCAGCCTGAGCGAAGGTGCGATTCGCGGCTGGGACAAGCGCAATGTCTACTACTTCCATATGCTCAGCTCGCTCGCCAAACACTATGGCTTCGCCGTGGAAACCCCCTGGAGCAAGCTCAAAGCGAAGCAGAAAGAGGCGGTGCTCTATGGCTCGGGCGATGAGGAAATCGCCTTTAACTATGTAAATGATCGCGGCGATGTGTACAAACGCAGCCATACGTTTGAAGGCGTGCTGCCCAATATGGAACGCCGCTACCGCGATACCGAATCCAGCTCGGTGCGCGAGGAGCTGTCCAAATATCTGTCATCGCAGCACTGTCCCGAGTGCAATGGCACTCGTCTGCGCAAAGAGGCGCGCCATGTGTTTATCGATGAGAAAACCCTGGCGCAGATTACCGATATGCCTGTGGCCGAGGCCCACGACTACTACACCCAGCTAACCTTCAGCGGACGCAAAGCCGGTATCGCCGACAAGATTCTCAAAGAGCTGCGTGATCGCTTCCGCTTTTTGGTGGATGTGGGCCTCAACTACCTGACCCTGAGCCGCAGCGCTGAAACCCTGTCGGGCGGTGAAGCCCAGCGCATACGCCTGGCGAGCCAGATAGGCGCCGGCCTGGTGGGCGTTATGTATATTCTCGATGAACCCTCCATTGGCCTGCATCAGCGCGACAACGAGCGCCTGCTGCGCACCCTCACCCACCTGCGCGATATAGGCAACACAGTGATAGTAGTGGAGCACGACGAGGACGCCATTCGCCTGGCTGATCATGTGATCGATATAGGCCCAGGCGCGGGCGTTCACGGCGGCCGGGTCATTGCTCAGGGCAAGGTCAAGCAGATTATGGAAACGCCCGACTCCATCACCGGCCAATACCTGAGCGGTGCGCGCGAAATCGCCGTACCTGCGCAGCGCCATCCTGTTGATTCGGAAAAAATGCTGCGCTTGATCGGTGCCAAGGGCAACAACCTGCAAAACGTTACCCTCGAGATCCCGGTCGGTTTAATGACCTGTGTCACCGGGGTTTCCGGCTCCGGCAAATCCACCTTGATTAACGCCACACTCCACCCTCTGGCGGCTACCGCACTAAACGGCGCCACCACCCTTGACCCCGCCGCTTACGAGAAAATAGAAGGCCTGGACTTATTCGATAAGTGTGTGGATATAGACCAGAGCCCAATTGGCCGCACCCCGCGCTCCAACCCGGCGACCTACACAGGCATATTCACCCCGGTGCGCGAACTCTTTGCGGGCACCCAGGAATCCCGCTCGCGCGGCTATCAGCCGGGGCGCTTCAGCTTTAACGTCAAAGGCGGTCGCTGCGAGGCCTGCCAGGGCGACGGCGTCACCAAGGTGGAAATGCACTTCCTGCCGGACGTCTATGTACCCTGCGATATCTGTAAGGGCAAACGCTACAACCGCGAAACCCTGGAAGTGAAATATAAAGGCAGGAATATCCACGAAGTCCTGGAGATGACCGTGGAGGATGCACGGGAATTCTTCGATGCCATCCCTTCAATTGCCAACAAGCTGCAAACCCTCATGGATGTAGGCCTTTCCTATATTCGTCTTGGTCAATCGGCCACTACTCTCTCGGGTGGCGAAGCCCAGCGGGTAAAACTGGCTAAAGAGCTGTCCAAACGCGATACCGGGCGCACCCTGTATATTCTTGACGAACCCACCACTGGCCTGCACTTTTACGATATTCAGCAACTACTAACGGTGCTGCATCGCCTGCGCGACCACGGCAATACTGTAGTAGTGATTGAGCACAACCTGGATGTGATCAAAACGGCAGACTGGATAGTGGACCTCGGCCCGGAGGGCGGCAGCGGCGGCGGCCAGATCATTGCCACCGGCACACCGGAAACGGTAGCCGAGCTGGCCCACTCCCATACCGGACGCTTCCTAAAACCGCTGCTGAAAATAAAACGCAAACCCTCTAAATCAACCAAAGCCAAGGCCAAGGCTTAGCGGCATAAATTGCTCGCAGGAATAAATCGCTCACAAGCTCACAAGGAAGGAGAGCGATTTAAAAATGGCAAATTACAGGCGTAAAAAAACCGGGCAATGCCCGGTTTTTTATTTAATCGCTAAAAGCTTATTCAGCTTCTACAGCAGACTCAACCGGAGTCGCTGCGGGACGATCAACCAGCTCAACATAGGCCATAGGCGCCTTGTCGCCAGCACGGAAACCGCACTTGAGGATACGCACATAACCACCTGGACGAGTGGCATAACGCTTACCCAAATCGCTGAACAACTTGCCTACAGCTTCTTTGCTTTGCAGACGAGCATTGGCCAGACGACGGTTGGCAACAGAGTCCACCTTAGCCAGAGTAATCAGCGGCTCAATAACGCGACGCAGCTCTTTGGCTTTGGGCAGAGTGGTTTTGATCAGCTCATGCTCAACCAGAGAGGCAGACATGTTGCGGAACATGGCCTTGCGGTGAGATGAGTTACGGCCGAGTTGACGACCTGAAAGACGATGACGCATGACTAATTACCTTCAATAAAAACTGGGCCGCTTAACGCGGCCTCGTTAACCGCCCGCACCGAAGTGAGTTAACGGGCGAACTATTTTTTTAGTCGTTTTTCAAGCTGGCAGGTGGCCAGTTTTCCAAACGCATACCGAGTGACAGACCGCGTGAAGCCAGAACGTCTTTGATCTCGGTAAGAGATTTTTTACCCAGGTTGGGGGTCTTCAACAGCTCAACTTCAGTGCGCTGAATCAGATCGCCAATGTAGTAAATGTTTTCTGCTTTCAGGCAGTTGGCAGAACGAACGGTCAGCTCCAAATCATCTACTGGGCGCAGCAGAATCGGGTCGATTGCCTCTTCTTTTTGCTCCGGAGCAGATTGTTTTTCACCTTCCAGATCCACAAACACAGCCAATTGCTGCTGCAGAATAGTGGCAGCGCGACGGATAGCTTCTTCTGGGTCGATGGTACCATTGGTTTCCAGATCCAGAACCAGTTTGTCCAGGTCGGTGCGCTGTTCAACACGAGCGCTCTCAACACTGTAAGCCAAACGGCGAACCGGACTGAAAGAAGCATCCAGCTGCAAGCGACCAATAGCGCGACTTTCGTCGTCGTCGCGGCGGCGGCTGTCAGCAGGCTGATAACCGCGACCACGAGCGATGGTCAGACGCATTTTGAGTTCAGTATTGCCAGTGATATTGGCAATCACATGATCCGGATTTTTAATCTCCACATCGTGATCAACCTGAATATCGCCGGCAGTCACAACACCTGGGCCTTTTTTGCTGAGGGTCAGAACGGCAGTATCTTTACCGTGCATGATTACAGCAACGCCTTTCAGGTTGAGCAGGATTTCAATAACATCCTCACGCACACCCTCAATAGCGCTGTACTCGTGCAAAACGCCTTCGATTTCAGCTTCTACAATGGCGCAACCGGCCATTGAAGAAAGCAGAATGCGACGCAATGCATTACCCAGAGTATGTCCAAAGCCACGCTCCAGAGGTTCCAGCACCACGCGCGCGTGAGTTGGAGTAATCTCTGAAACATCGATATGACGCGGAGTCAAAAATTCGTTTACTGCTGTCTGCATAGCCACACCTATTAGCGGTCCTGTTTAGGGTATTGACGAGTCTCTCAGCTATTACTTGGAGTAAAGCTCGATGATGAGGTTCTCGTTAATATCAGCTGGCAAATCGCTGCGATCGGGTACACGCTTGAAAACGCCTTCTTTTTTCTCAGCGCTAACGTCAACCCACTCTACAGCAGCGCGCTGACCGGCAAGGTTCATTGCGTTTTGAATACGCAATTGATTCTTGGCCTTTTCACGCACAGCAACCACGTCACCAGCAGCCACTTGGTAAGAGGCGACGTTTACAGTTTTACCGTTTACGCTGATAGCTTTGTGAGATACCAACTGACGAGATTCGGAACGAGTAGAACCGAAGCCCATGCGGTAAACCACGTTATCCAAACGGGATTCGAGCAACTTCAGCAGGTTTTCACCGCTGGCGCCTTTACGGCGAGCCGCTTCTTTGTAATAAGCGCGGAATTGCTTTTCCAGTACGCCGTAAATACGACGAACTTTTTGCTTCTCACGCAACTGCACACCATAGTCAGACAGGCGGCCACGGCGCACGCCGTGTTGGCCAGGTGCAGTTTCTACTTTACATTTTGAGTCCAGGGCGCGAGCACCGCTTTTCAAGAAAAGGTCAGTGCCTTCGCGACGGGACAGTTTACAGCTAGGACCAATATAACGAGCCATTATCTACTCTCCCCTTACACGCGACGTTTCTTCGGCGGACGGCAGCCGTTGTGAGGAATCGGCGTAACGTCAGTGATGTTGGTAATTTTGTAGCCAACATTGTTCAGCGCACGAACAGCGGATTCGCGACCGGGGCCTGGGCCTTTAACTTCTACGTCAAGGTTTTTCAGACCGTATTCTTTTGCCGCTTCACCAGCGCGCTCAGCAGCGACCTGAGCAGCAAAAGGAGTACTCTTACGTGAACCACGGAAACCTGAACCACCTGAGGTAGCCCATGCCAGAGCATTACCCTGACGGTCAGTGATAGTCACGATTGTATTGTTAAAAGACGCGTGGATGTGGGCAACGCCATCAACAACGGTCTTTTTAACCTTTTTCTTGGTTGTGGTTTTATTACCTGGCTTAGCCATAGCAACACTTCCTACTAAAATTGGTTACCGTAAATGGATGAATTAGGCGCTCAAGACTTATTTCTTGATGGGCTTACGTGGACCTTTACGGGTGCGAGCGTTAGTTTTGGTACGCTGACCACGCAGAGGCAAGCCGCGACGATGACGCAGACCGCGATAGCAGCCCAGGTCCATCAAGCGCTTGATGTTCATGTTGATTTCACGACGCAGGTCACCTTCTACGGTGTGCTTACCTACTTCGGCGCGAATCGCATCCATCTGCTCTTCAGACAGAGTGCCAATTTTAGTCTGTTCGGCAATACCGGTAGCAGCGCAAATCTGCTTGGCAGTAGTGCGACCAATACCATAGACATAGGTCAACGAGATAACGGCGTGTTTGTTATCTGGTATGTTTACACCAGCTATACGAGCCATTCAAATTACTCCAGTAACACTTAAATTGCAGCGTTGACAGCGTAAGCGCCACCCCGCCCCTTGATTAAAAGGCGCGCAGAATAGCCGCATTTACACCATAAAGCAATAGCCTGGCGATTTCTCACCAGACGACAGTCAACGCCCCCGGAAAACTAAGTTTTTGCCCTGCTTAAGAAGCATCAGGCAGGTTAGCCCTGAGGGCTAACCTGCCTGCGATAGGCAAAACTAAAACTTAGCCTTGACGCTGCTTGTGGCGTGGCTCAACACTGCAGATAACACGCAGTACACCGTTGCGACGCACCATTTTGCAATTGCGACAAATTTTTTTAACAGAAGCACGAACTTTCATTTTCTGACCTCTAGCTATACAGGACTAGCGAACGATTCCGCTGCCATATCCTTTTAAATTGGACTTCTTCATCAGCGATTCATACTGATGAGACATCAAGTGAGCTTGCACCTGAGACATAAAGTCCATAACCACCACCACTACAATAAGCAGCGATGTACCACCCAGATAGAACGGCACGTTAGTGAGCACTATTAGGAACTGTGGCAACAGGCACACAGCAGACATATAAATAGCGCCTATAACAGTTAAACGGGTCAGTACGCTATCGATATATTTAGCCGAGTGCTCACCTGGACGAATGCCGGGTATATAAGCACCTGACTTTTTCAGGTTATCAGCCACTTCTTTGGGGTTAAACATTAACGCCGTATAGAAGAAGCAGAAAAAGGTAATCAAACCGGCAAACAGCAATATGTACAGCGGCTGTCCTGGACCTATGGCCAAGGCAATCTCCTGCAGCACATCACTGATAACACCTTCACCGCCCTGTCCGAACCACTGCGCAATTGATGCGGGGAACAACAGAATACTGCTAGCGAAAATGGCAGGAATAACACCTGACATATTAATTTTAAGCGGCAGGTGACTGCTCTGAGCAGAGTAGGCCTGACGTTTGGCGTAGTTAACCGTAATACGGCGCTGGCCGCGCTCGATGCGCACCACCAACCAGATCACAACTATGGCCAGAAACGCCACTACCAACAGCGCCAGAATATGCAAATCGCCCTGACGTGCGCTCTCAAATGCTTGCCCTATCGCACGTGGCATACCGGCAACAATACCGGCAAAAATCAGCATCGAAATACCATTACCTATGCCGCGTTCAGTTACCTGCTCACCCAGCCACATCATAAAGACGGAGCCGGTTACCAGAGAAACCACCGCAATAAAGTAATAGGAAAATCCTGCTTCGCCGCCATAGGCATAAGTAGAAAAGCTGACCGCCATTGCCAGAGCCTGCAAGCTCGCCAATACCACCGTAAAGTAACGTGTGTATTGATTGATCTTGCGACGACCGGCGTCACCTTCACGCTTGAGCTGATCAAGCGAGGGGGTTACGGCGCTTAACAACTGCATAATAATCGAGGCAGAGATATAAGGCATGATACCCAATGCCAAAATACTCATACGCTGCAGAGCACCACCCGAGAACATATTGAACATTCCCAGAATCGTTCCCTGGTTCTGATTGAACATATTTGCAATACGCTCAGGATCCAGGCCCGGTACAGGGATGTGGGTACCAATACGGTATATCACTATTGCCAAAAAGAGAAAGCGAAGGCGAGCCCAAAGCTCGCCCAAGCCTCTTTGATTGGCTAATGGCAGATTACTAGGAGTTGCCATTCGCGCCTCGTTTACTCTTCTACTTTACCGCCAGCGGCTTCAATAGCTGCTTTAGCGCCTTTGGTAACGGACAAACCTCTAACAGTTACCGCCTTGGTGACCTCGCCGGAGGCGAAGATCTTGGCACGCTTGATCACAGAGCTGATCAAGCCTGCTTGCTTCAAAGTTTCGATATCAACAACTGAACCTTCAACAGCGTTCAATTCTGACAGACGAATCTCTGCAGTCACCATACCAATACGAGAAGTAAAACCGTATTTTGGCAGGCGAATTTGCAAAGGCATTTGACCGCCTTCGAAGCCTGGGCGAACAGAACCGCCCGAGCGAGATTTTAAACCCTTGTGACCGCGACCTGCGGTTTTACCCAGGCCACTACCAATACCGCGACCAACACGCTTTTTAGCGTGGATACGACCGGGTGCTGGGCTAAGTGTGTTCAGACGCATCTTACTCTCCCTCAACCTTTACCAGGTAGTTCACTACGTTGATCATGCCACGAACTGAAGGAGTGTCTTCCACTTCAACAGTGTGACCAATACGACGCAGACCCAAGCCACGTACGCAAGCCTTGTGGTTAGCCAGGCGATGCGCGGTGCTCTTAATCTGAGTCACTTTAATCATTTTCTTAGACATGGTGAATTCCGCCATCTAATAATCGATTACTCGATTAGTTCAGAATTTCGTCAACACTTTTGCCGCGCTTGGCTGCAACGGCTTCGGGAGAAGTCATTGCTTTCAGAGCGTTGAAAGTTGCGCGAACAACGTTAACAGGATTGGTTGATCCGTAGCACTTGGACAGTACGTTCTGAACACCTGCGATTTCCAACACCGCACGCATAGCACCACCGGCAATTACACCAGTACCTTGCGAAGCAGGCTGCATGTAAACCTTGGATGCACCGTGAACACCCTTGGTGGGGTATTGAATGGTGTCGCCGTTCAAATCAACAGAGATCATGTTGCGACGCGCTGCTTCCATGGCTTTTTGAATAGCAATGGGCACTTCGCGAGCCTTACCACGACCAAAACCTACACGACCGTTGCCATCACCTACGACAGTGAGTGCAGTAAAGGCAAAAATACGGCCACCTTTAACAGTTTTAGCAACACGATTGACTTGAACTAATTTCTCTTGCAAGCCTTCGTTGTTGTCTTCTTCTCTTTTAGCGTTTGCCATACTTCACCTTTAGAATTCCAGACCGCCTTCACGCGCAGCATCAGCCAGAGCCTTCACACGACCATGGTAGCGGAAACCGCTACGGTCAAAGGCAACCTGGGTAACGCCAGCTGCTTTAGCACGTTCAGCAATCAACAGACCAACTGCCTTGGCGGCATCTGCATTGCCGGTTTTACCACTGCGTAAATCTTTATCCAAAGTAGATGCACTTGCGATGACTTGAGAGCCGTCGCCAGAGATCACCTGCGCATAAATGTGGCGCGGAGTACGGTGGATGGACAAACGCGTTGTACCTAATTCACGAATCTTAGCGCGGGCACGACGTGCACGGCGAAGACGAGCATCTTTCTTTTCGCTCATATCCTAGCCCTACTTCTTCTTAGCTTCTTTACGCAGTACTACTTCATCCGAGTAGCGAACGCCTTTACCTTTATAAGGTTCTGGCTCGCGGAACGCACGGATTTCAGCAGCCACTTGACCAAGCAATTGCTTGTCAGCTGCTTTGAGTACTATTTCGGTCTGACTTGGGGTTTCTACCGATACGCCTTGAGGAAGAACGTAGTTAACCGGATGTGATAATCCCAAAGACAGGTTTACAGTGTTGCCCTCTGCTTTTGCACGATAACCCACGCCTACCAGTGTCAGTTTCTTTTCGAAACCTTGGCTAACACCGACAACCATGTTTTTTACCAGTGCACGGGTGGTACCCGCTAAAGCATCAGACTGCTTGGCGCCATCGCGTGGAGCGAAGGTAAGCACGTTGTTTTCGTGCTTAACTTCTACGCTTGGGTGTACTTCCAGCGCCAATGTACCCTTGCCACCTTTTACAGACAGACTTTGGCCGTTCAGGCTCACAGTCACTGCGGCAGGTACTTCAACCGGACTTTTTGCA
>CBINKF010000042.1:0-11112 GCA_966251115.1 uncultured Cellvibrio sp. | reverse complement strand
GACACAAACAGTGGCCGTGCCGCTACCAGCATATCTTCGCTATAACCCAGTGCCGCCAAATGCGCGCGGTATTCTTCATCACCAAGCTCATGGTTAACTTTGCCTGTGCTGCGATCCAAACCCACACGCACGGCTAGCTCAAATTCAAAATGCGGCCACGGCCTTGGGAAGTGCGCTTCCAGTTGGTTGAGCATTGCTGTGCAAATTACTTCTCCTGTTACAACATCCGGCTGCCCCGTTTTCACATGCTCCAGCTCTTTGCGGCGCGCATAGTCTGAAAGGCGTTTGACCATGCTGTGACTGCAGGCGGCAACGACGGCTGCATCTATCGCGTGGTGGCGGTCGCTGCCTTCGCGCAATTTGGCTAAACCCCAACGGGCGCGTAAGAAACTGGTGAGCTGACCACTGACAACCACACAGCGTTTTTCATCACCCGACAGTTTTAAATGGCGCTCAACAAAACTTTTAAAGTAGCGGCAGGCATAGCGGGTGTCATTGAGGTTGCGCGCCTTGAACTCGCCAGCTTCATCTTTACCAAAGTGGCGGCGCAACAGTCGGTCGCGTTTGGCTTGGCGGTATTTTTTATTGCTTAGCACAAAAGCTTGATATTTTTGCCAACGCTCACTCTCATCGGCACCGTTCAAATATTCATAAGGAGTGCGATTGCCTTTGTCGCGGTTTTCGCGAGTGAGCACCAATACCTTATTGTTTTTGCTGTCATCAAAACTACGTGAATAAGGCAGGGCGTGGTCAACCTCTGCATAGCCTGTGTCGTTTATCACACGGTCAAGATCAAAACCGTTAAGGCTGTATGCGCATTTACAATCTTGCTCATGGTAGAGCTGCCATTTTTCAAACTCACGCCCGGTAGGCCTGCGGCCAAAGGCCTCGGCAAAACGCTGGCGATCTTTTTCATTGCGTTCAGCAAATTCACTTTGGGCTTTTTCAACTTTGTAACGCTCATCCAAGGGGCGCGATAGATCCCGCGCCATTTCTATATGCACACGCTTGGGTGATCCGTATTGGCGAATAAGCGCATTCACCACTTTGCGTGCTTGGTTAAGCGCACGCTTGACTACGGGGTTAGTGGGCGCATCTTCATCCAGCGCCGGCAGATAACGACTATTGGTGGACTCGGTTAATACGCTGTGATGATAGCCAGCGGCAAGACAGGCTTCATCATATCGCAGCCCCTGCTCCATGTTCGGCAAAATTCCATCCAACGCTTTTTGTGAGAGACGAATAAAGTCGCTGAAACTGACCACCAAAAGCGCCTCAACCACTGCCGCGCAAAGACCAAGCCCGCTAAGCTGGGAACGAATTTCATCATCAGTTTTGTAGAGGCTGAGAATGGAGCCTATGGCATTCAGCAGCATAGGTTGAGTGGAAAGCTCCTGCCATTCTTTTTTTAGATCGGCCTTTTCCAAGGTTTTACGCAGCTCATGCCAACCCGTTAGCTCCATCAGCTTGACATCTTCAGGGTCTTTGCTGCCGTCGCGATAGGTTAATCCGGCAAAGCGTACCGCTTCATTCCAATAGCCAAATCCTTGTTTAAACAGATGATCTTTCAGTTGCTTGTATTTAAGTATGGCTTTTTCATAGGGAAGGCTAAGAACTGCATCGCGTTCATCTGCATTTAAGCCACGGGTTTCACCGTTAATGTTAATACGCAGGTTATTGAGTTTGGTTAACCATACAAAACGCTCGGCAGACCAGGTGTGTTTGGCGGCGCGATATTCGGTTTTCTCAAAGGTGCATTTGCCAATCAACTTAAGCATTGCTTCGCCAGAAAGGGCTGGCTTTTGTTGCCACAGCAAACCCGTTTCGGGGTGGAGAATACGCTGTTCAAACGTATCATAAGTATAGGGGTTGCCCAATTCGCGCTGCTGTTGGAATAGGGTATGTAATTCCTCGGCCAGCAATTCACGTCCCAGTGATTGACTGTAATCACCGCGTTTATTGCGTTGATTTTCCGGAAATTCTGTCAACATCATTTCGGCCACACTGCGATAGCCCTTGTCTTGCATAAGTTTGCGGGTGCGATCCAAGCCCTGTTTAACTTTACCGCCTTCAGAACCTTCTGCCTCCGCCTTGCGCGCAAACCAAAAACCGCGATGTTTACAAATGTGGTAAATCACTCGCGCCCACTCTTCACCGTTAAGTTGACGCTCTAACGCCTCAACACGAAGCTGCCACAGGGATTTGATGATGGGAGTTTGCTGCTGAAATAACTGGCTATCAGCGATTAGTCCTTCACGTTTAAAAAGACGCGCGAGCTTGAGTAAACGCCATGCGCGGCGGCGCAACCGACGACGCAATAACCGCGCTGTGCGACGAGTAGCATTGAGTGACTCACCTTTTTCTGTCTCGGCTTTATCAAATGCGCGCACACCGAGATCAACAATGTGATGCTCCCCAAGGACGCACCATCCGACCGACGCGATACCAATATCCAGCCCTAAGTCATAATTAATGAATTGCTTTTGGCTCATCTTCTTGTTTCCTTAAAAACAATTGTGTTATCGTGCCCAGGTAGTTTTCCGGGGTGAGATCCGTTACTACAATAAAGATTTGAAAAAATCTGTACCCAAAGCCCGCGCAAGCGGGCTTTGTTATTTAATAACACAGGATTTTCTATTTTAGCTATTGCTCTCCTGCAAGCCGTGAGCGCAGCTAATAAAACCGCATTGATAGAATTTTACTTTTTAGAGCCCCTTTACGTGTACCAAACTGCATTACAGGGCCGTTAAACACAAAAAGCCACTGGGTTTCCTCAGTGGCTTTTTTGTATCACCACATCCTGTGCAATAAATTCCCTTATTGTCTTACGCAGTCAACAAAGTAGTCTTTTTTACCGTCCACTTCGCGTTTGACCAGGCCGTGAACGTCTGTTTCAAAGCCGGGGAACTTCTCGTTAAAGTCGCGTGCGAACTTCAGGTAATCGACGATGGTTTTGTTGAAGCGCTCGCCGGGGATCAACAGCGGGATACCGGGCGGGTAAGGCGTTAACAAAATCGAAGTGATGCGACCTTCGAGTTCGTTGATGGGCACTCGCTCGATTTCGCGGTGCGCCATTTTGGCGAAGGCATCGGACGGCTTCATCGCCGGCTGCATGTCTGACAGGTACATCTCGGTAGTCAGGCGCGCCACATCGTAGGTCTTATAGAAGTCGTGGATCTGCTGGCACAGATCGCGCAGGCCCATGCGCTCGTAGCGCGGGTTGGCCTGGGCAAACTCGGGCATGATCCGCCACATAGGCGCGTTTTTGTCGTAGTCATCTTTAAACTGTTGCAGCGCCGCTACCAGGGTGTTCCAGCGGCCTTTGGTGATGCCGATGGTGAACATGATGAAGAAGGAGTAGAGGCCGCACTTCTCGATGATAACGCCATTTTCGGCCAGGTATTTGGTCACGATTGACGCGGGAATGCCGGTTTCATCAAACTGGCCATTCACCCGCAAGCCGGGGTTGACGATGGTGGCCTTGATGGGATCGAGCATATTGAAATTGGGCGCCAATTTGCCAAAGCCGTGCCAGTTGTCATCGCTGCGCAGCACCCAGTCTTCGCGTGAGCCAACACCGTCATCGGCGAACTCATCCGGGCCCCACACCTGGAACCACCAATCCTGGCCCCACTCCTCGTCCACTTTTTTCATGGCGCGGCGGAAATCGAGCGCTTCGAGAATGGATTCTTCTACCAAAGCGTGGCCGCCGGGCGCTTCCATCATCGCCGCCGCCACATCGCAGGAGGCAATAATGGAATATTGCGGCGAGGTGGAGGTGTGCATCAGATAGGCTTCGTTAAAGGCATCTTCGTCGAGTTTGACCGTCTCTGATTCGCGCACCAGCACCTGCGAGGCCTGTGATAAACCGGCGAGCAGCTTGTGCGTGGACTGGGTGGAGAAAATCATCGACTCTTTGGCGCGCGGGCGGTTTTTGCCAATCGCGTGCATGTCTGTATAAAACTCGTGGAAGGTGGCGTGGGGCAGCCAGGCTTCGTCAAAGTGGAGCGTATCGATTTTGCCGTCGAGCATGGTCTTGATGGTCTCTACGTTGTAGAGCACACCGTCATAGGTCGACTGGGTAATAGTGAGAATACGCGGCTTTTTGTTTTTGGCTTCGCGCGCAAAAGGGTTGGCCTCGATTTTTTTGGCGATGCTCTCAGGCGTAAACTCCTCCAGCGGAATCGGGCCGATAATGCCGAAGTTGTTGCGCGTCGGCATCAGGAACACAGGGATAGCGCCACACATAATAATCGAGTGCAAAATCGACTTATGGCAGTTGCGGTCGACGACGACTATATCGCCCGGCGCCACGGTGGAGTGCCACACCATCTTGTTGGAGGTGGAGGTGCCGTTGGTGACAAAGTAGCAGTGGTCGGCATTAAAAATGCGCGCCGCATTGCGCTCGGACGCAGCGATGGGGCCGGTGTGGTCGAGCAGCTGGCCCAACTCCTCTACCGCATTACACACGTCGGCGCGCAGCATGCGCTCGCCGAAGAACTGGTGAAACATCTGCCCGATGGGCGATTTTAAAAAGGCAACGCCGCCCGAGTGCCCAGGGCAGTGCCAGGAGTAGGAGCCGTCCTGCGCATAGTGCACCAGAGCGCGGAAAAAGGGCGGTGCCAGGCCATCGAGATAGGATTTGGCCTCGCGAATTATATGGCGCGCCACAAACTCGGGGGTGTCCTCAAACATGTGAATAAAACCGTGCAGCTCGCGCAGGATATCGTTGGGGATATGGCGCGAGGTGCGGGTTTCACCGTAGAGGTAAATCGGAATGTCGGCGTTTTTGTGGCGGATCTCCTCCACAAAGGCGCGCAGGGCTTTGAGCGCGTTGTCCGTCTCCTCCTGCGAGCCGGAGCCGAACTCCTCGTCGTCAATCGACAAAATAAAGGCGGATGCGCGCGACTGCTGCTGGGCGAACTGGGCCAGGTCACCGTAACTGGTCACCCCCAGCACTTCCCAGCTCTCCGCCTGAATGGCGTCGGCCAGGGCACGTATGCCGGAACCCGAGGTGTTCTCGGAGCGGAAGTCTTCGTCGATGATGACTATGGGAAAGCGAAATTTCATGGAGTCTCCATAAAAGGGTTGGGCGCTGGCAAACCCGGGAAACCTCGGACTAGCCGCGGGGAATAACCCCTTGGCTAAGGTGCATCCGGCGTGTCACCCCCGGCCAAACAACCTGACAGGTTGCCTGAGAATCGCCGAGGGTTGTCAACCGCTGCCGCCGGTATCAGTTGGGGCGGTTAGACGGTCGCAAAATTGTAGTCTAGTTGGAAAGTTTGAAACACTGATTACTGTAATTGTTTTTGTGGTTTTTGGTTAAAGTCGTCCGCCGCTCCCGCTGAATTTGCCGCACTGGAAACATCCGCGCCAGACTCCCCCTTGGTCGCTACCGGGTGTTGGCGCGCATCTTCCGCCACTACTGCCAAAGCCTGGGGCATTTGCACCTGTATTTGCGCCAGCTGTGCCGGGGTGAGCGGCTCATAACCGCGCAGCCCCTGGCGTCCAAAATAGCTCCAGCCATAGCCCCAACGGTAGCTTGAGGGCCAATCCGGGTGTCCGCCCCAGCGCACACCGGCAAAGACATAGTTGGCCGTAAAACTGTCCTGAGCCTGGGTGATGCAGGCGCGCAAGGTCTCGTCTGCCGTCAGCCGCTGCGCCTGGGAACCACCCTGCCAATAGGCCAGATCGTGGGCTACGCAGCAGTGACGCCAGCGGTAGGGGTCGCTGAGCGGCCCATCCATAAACATGGAGCAGCCATCGGTGCTAAAAGGCGTTAACTTGGCGCGCTCCTGGGCCTGGCCAAGCTGGTTCCAGCCCAACAGCACCAAGACGATCAACCAACACCAGTTCCGTTTTGCCATTGCCTTGCCCATACCGCACTGCGGTTTAACAGATTTTTAGGTGAGAGAAGCAGACCGGCATTGTACAATGCCCGCCCCAGTTGTCAGCCCGACTTGCCGATCCTAAACCCAACGGCCAGACGGCGGTGCAAAACTATCATCCGGCGGAGCCAGCATGAACGAGAAAAAAACGACCCACTTCGGTTTTCAGCAGGTGCCGGTCGAAGAAAAAGCCGGGCGCGTGGCCGAGGTATTTCACTCGGTAGCGGCCAAGTACGACCTGATGAACGACCTGATGTCGGGCGGCATCCACCGCCTGTGGAAGCGCTTCACCATCGAGGCCTCGGGCGTGCGCGCCGGCCACAAGGTATTGGACATTGCTGGCGGCACCGGCGACCTCAGCTATCAATTTGCCAAGCGCGTCGGCCCCCAAGGGCAAGTGATACTCGCCGACATTAACGCCTCCATGCTCGGCGTGGGGCGCGACCGGCTGATCGACCGCGGCATAGCTGGCAATATCAACTTCGCCCAGTGCGACGCCCAATACCTGCCCTTCCCCGACAACACCTTCGACTGCATTACTATCGCTTTCGGCCTGCGCAACGTCACCGATAAAGACCTGGCGCTGCGCTCCATGCTGCGCGTGCTCAAGCCCGGCGGGCGCCTGCTGGTGCTGGAGTTCTCCAAGCCGCAGAGCGAAATTCTGAGCAAGGTGTATGACACCTATTCATTCAAAGTCCTGCCCTTTATGGGCAAGCTGGTCACCGATGACGCCGAGTCCTACCGCTATCTGGCGGAGTCCATCCGCATGCATCCGGATCAGCAAACGCTGAAAAGCATGATGGACGACGCCGGTTTTGTGCGCACTGAATTCCACAATATGACCGGCGGCATAGTCGCCCTGCACAAAGGCATCAAACCCTAAGCCGCCGCTGTTAGGGAGAGCAATATGCTGCTGACTGCCGCCCTGGCCGGGGCCGAAAAAATCATCAACGCCGCGCTGGTTTACGACCCGGGCTCGCGCCTGCGCCTGGCCAAACTGGCGGGTCAGATTCTCGCCATCCGCGTCAGCGCCCCGGCGCTGAACTTTTATGTGATGCCCGACGAGGACGGCCTGTGTTTAATGGCCAACTGGCAGGGCGAGGTGGATACCGAAATTTCCGGCTCGCTGTTTGCGCTGCTGCAACTGGCCACGATCGAGCCGCACAACTTGAAATACTCGGGTGTGAGCGCCATGGGCGATTTGCAGCTACTGGCGGAGCTGCAGCAAATTGTCAAAACCCTGGATATCGACTGGGAGGAAATCCTCAGTCAGTTCACCGGCGATATTATCGGCCACCAAACGGCTGAACTCATTCGCAGCAAATTCAATTTTGTCGCCAACCGCGCCGCCAGCGTTAAGCGCCTGGCCAGCGAATTTCTAACCGAAGAACTCAAAACCCTGCCCAGCAAACCCGAGCTGGAAGATTTTTATCAGCAGGTGGATGATTTGCGCCTGGCCGTCGATCGCGCCGAAGCGCGCGTTAAAAAACTACTCAACAAGAAGATTAACAAGTGATGGTGTTGGTTCGCCTGCTCAAAATTATGTGGGTCTTTGCCCGCTACCGTCTGGATTTGATTCTGCCCGCGCGTTTGCCAGTATTCGCTCGCCTGGCGCTGCTGCCGCTTAAACTGTTTCCAAAACCCACACTCAGCCGCGGCGAATGCCTAAGGCGTGCCTGCGAAGACCTGGGGCCGATTTTTGTAAAGTTCGGCCAGCTGCTGTCCACCCGCCCCGACCTGGTGCCCGACGATATAGTCGCCGAGTTAAACCATTTGCAAGACAATGTCGCACCCTTTGCGCGCGAGCAGTTTCAACAGATTGTCGAGCAGGCCCTGGGCGCAAAAGTTGAAGATATTTTCGCCAGTTACGAGCGCGATCCGCTCGCCTCGGCGTCGGTGGCACAGGTGCATACCGCGGTATTAAAAGACGGGCGCGAAGTCGTTATCAAAGTCATTCGTCCCGGTATCGAAAAAATTATCGCCCAGGATGTGCAGCTGCTCTTACTGGTGGCGCGCTTGATAGAAAAATACACCCTCGACGGCAAACGCCTGCACCCGGTGGAAGTGGTGGAGGATTACCGCACCACTATTTTTGACGAGCTGGATTTACAGCGCGAAGCGGCCAATGCATCGCAGTTGCGACGCAACTTTTTAAATTCGCCGCTGCTCTATGTGCCGGAGATCTACTGGGAGTACACCCGCCCGCAGGTGCTGGTGATGGAGCGCATCTACGGCATTCCGGTGACTGATATGGGCGCCCTGCGCGCGCAGAACACCGACATAAAAAAACTCGCCGAGCGCGGCGTGGAAATTTTTTTCACCCAGGTGTTTGAGCACAATTTTTTCCACGCCGATATGCACCCGGGCAATATTTTTGTGGCGCCGCGCAACCCGAGCCAGCCGCAGTATATGGCGGTGGATATGGCCATAGTCGGCTCGCTCACTCGCGCCGATCAATTTTATTTAGCGCGCAACCTGCTCGCCATGTTTCGCCGCGATTATCGCCAGGTGGCGGAGCTGCACGTGGAGTCCGGCTGGGTGCCAGCGAGCGTGCGGGTGGAGGAGTTGGAAGCGGCGATACGCACTGTGTGCGAGCCAATTTTTGAAAAGCCGCTCAAGGATATTTCCTTCGCCCAGGTGCTGCTCAATTTATTCCGCACTGCGCGCCGCTTTGATATGGAAGTGCAGCCGCAGCTGGTGCTGCTGCAAAAAACCCTGCTCAATATCGAGGGTCTGGGCCGTCAGCTCTATCCGGATTTGGACCTCTGGGCCACCGCCCATCCGTTTTTGGAGCGCTGGCTCAAGCAGCGTTTCCACCCCAAAAGCCTGTGGCGCGAACTCAAGCGCTATGCCCCCGAGTGGATGGAAAAATTCCCGCAGGTGCCCAACCTGGTGTTCAACGGTTTACAGCAATTGCAAAACCTGGGGGAGGTGGCGCCCGAGCTGCATGCGCTCAAACGCAGCTACCTGCAACAGCAGCGCAAACAGCAGACCCGCACCCGCCGCTGGTTAATTGCACTTGGCGCCTTTGGTGCCGCTGCCGCCTTGGCGGTGCCACAACCGCTGGTGCAATTGCAGCAATGGTGGGCTGGCATTAACCCGGCAGATCTGCCCGCCGCCAGCCTGATACTGGCAGTGGTGGGCCTGGCCGCGCTGATTTTGCGTTAATAACTGCAGGGCGAGGCAGCTCGCCCTGGCGTTATATTCAGCACAGGGCAAATGCTGCCAAAGCCCTAACTAATCCTCATAACCGGCACCAGAACCTTCTGCTATTATCTTTCGGATAATGAAAGCGAAGGACGCCTATTCATGTTTAACGATGCGCGCATACTGCTCGTAGATGACACGCCGGAAAACCTCGATATTCTCAGCGCCATTCTCGAAGACCTGGGTTGCCAGTTACTGGTGGCCACTTCGGGCGAGCGCGCCCTGGAGTTAGCCAATCGCCGCCTGCCAGATTTAATTCTGCTGGATGTGATGATGCCCGACATGAATGGCTTTGAAGTCTGCACCCGCCTCAAATCCAACCTGGCCACCACCGAAATTCCCATTGTCTTTGTCACCGCACGCACCGAGGACATCAGCCAGGGTTTTAAAGTGGGCGGCGCCGACTACATCACCAAACCAATTAATGCCGATGAAGTGCGCGCGCGCGTCAAACACCAGTTGGAGCGCCAGGCGATGCTGGCCGAGCTTAAATCCTTTAACCGCGAGCTGGAGTCCAAGGTGCGCGAGCGCACCGCCGAGCTGACCATAGCCAACCGCCAGCTGCGCGAGGAAATTAACGAGCGCCGCTATATGCAGGACCGCCTTAATTATTTGGCGACCCACGATTTTGTCACCCGCCTGCACAACCGCAATGCGCTTGAATCCCACATCTCCGAGTTAATTGCCAACCAGCAGTTACAGCCCATTAACGCCTCGTTTTTGCTGATTGATATCGACCGTTTCCGCATTATTAACGAGAGCTGCGGCTGCATCGCCGGCGATGAGCTGCTGCGCCAGTTCGCCGACAGCATCGCCGGGCTGCTCAGCCGCCAGGATTTTTTTGCGCGCCTGGGGGGCGATAAATTTGTGGTGGTGACCCAGTGCCGGGACGGCGACACCGGCCAATCCCTGGCGCAGTTGATTCAACGGCACCTGGAAACCTTTACCTTCCAGTGGGAAGACAAGCAGTTCAAACTGGCCACCTCCATTGCCTGCGTGCCTGTCACCCGCGACCTGGTGAGCTACGACCAGATTATGCTCGCCGCCGACGAGGTAATTTACCTGGCCAAACAGGAGGCGCGCGGCAGTATTCGCACCTTTGATCAAGCCAACCAGCGCACCACCCTCAACCGCGAGAGCATCAACTGGGCCTCGCGTTTAATCGATGCGCTGCACAACCATTTATTCCGCGCTTTTTTCCAGCTGATTGAATACCTGCCCGCCGCGCGCGGGGCGGCCGAGCCGCGTATTCGCCTGGAAATTTTGCTGCGCCTGTGGGACCCCAAACAGGAGCGCATTATTGCCCCCGGTGAATTTATCGGTCCGGCGGAGCGGCTGCAGATTATTCCTGAAATGGATAAGTGGGTTACCACCCAAACCCTGAGCATACTCTCGCAACACCCGCGCCTGCTCGACCACATAGAGATGGTGTCGATTAACCTCTCGGCCATTTCCATGCGCGAATCCGGTTTTGCCGATTATGTGATTGCCCAGATCCTCAAAAGCCGGGTGCCGCCGCACAAGCTGTGCTTTGAAGTTACCGAGACAGCGGCCATCGTCAATATGGATACCGCGCGCGATTTTATGCAGAGCCTGCGCGACCAGGGCTGTCACTTTGCGCTGGATGATTTCGGCAGCGGCTTTGCCTCCTACGCCTACCTGCATCAACTCACCTTCGACAAAATTAAAATCGACGGCATCTTTGTGCGCGACATGGATCAGGACCAGGCTCACTACGCCATGGTCAAATCCATTATCGAAATGGCCAAGTCACTCGACAAAGAAGTCACCGCCGAGTTTGTGGAAACCGCTGAAGTGGGCGAGCTATTGCGCGAACTGGGCGTCACCTGGGGCCAGGGTTATTACTATCATCGCCCCGAGGAGCTCAACTATCAGGCGCTGCAGCGCTGCCTGGCCTCCAGTTATGGCCTCAGTACCCCTGGCTAATCCCCTGGCCAAACCCTCCGCCCTGCGCCTGTTGCTGCTCAACCTGGCGCTGTCCCTGGGCTATTACATG
>CBINKF010000041.1:0-11130 GCA_966251115.1 uncultured Cellvibrio sp. | reverse complement strand
GACAAGCGCCTCGCCTATTACCTGTCCCATTTGCCCGGCGGGTTTCCCTACGCGTTTGATCCACATTACGAGTTTATCTTCCATAAATTTCCCAAGTTGGTTTCAGGCACCGTTTATATCGCCATGATTGTGCTCGGGCTTATTCTTATCCCCTGGTTGACTATGCTGGAGCGTGTATTACCTGGGCTAGCAAAGCTGTTTTCTATACCGCTAATTGCAACGCCCAGGAAATGGTTAAAGGCGTTCCCTCGCGGTACAACACCAACTCTGTGGATTACGATTTTAGCGATAGTCTTCGCGTCCGAAATGATTGGTCATCTCAAGCGGTCATCGAGTGTCGAGTGCCCCATCCATGTCCAGGCATTTGGAGGCAGCGAGGCTATTCCGCTGGAAAAAATCACCGAGCCCTTTCCCAGTTTTGGTGAGGGCGGCCAGTGCTGGCCCGGCGGCCATTCGATTACCGGCTTTGTGTTTCTCGCCTGCTTTTTTGGCTTTATGCGTATGGGTATGCGTCGCGCGGCGGTAATCAGCTTGGTGGTGGCCTTTATTTACGGCAATTTTTTGGGTTTAACCCAGGTATATCGTGGGCAACATTATTTATCACACCAAATTTGGTCGTCCTATTTGGTGTGGATGTTTAGTCTGGCGTGGTTTGTGTTTTGTGATTTGCTGGGCAAGGTTAAAAGTTCCATTCCCTTGCTGTTCAAACGCTCACCTTCAAGCTTGCTGGAGTCGGGTCAGGTTGACTAGGCACTTTGGTGGCAAGGGGTTGGGTTTAATCGCAACTGGAGATTAGCCCTGTAGGGCGGGCCGGGACCCGCGCCTTGGACGGTTGATATTGGATTAACAACGGCTTATTTGTTTAATAGGAAGAGTTGGGTGTTATATCCGGGTTAACCTCGCCGTAAACTTCCTCCGGGTCTATCCCGCTCATCAGCAAAGTCTCTCGCACGGTTTGAATATGCTCGAGCACGGTTTGGTATCTATCGCCGTATTCGTATTTGTTAACTTCTATGGCTTTGGGCATGTAACAGAAGGCGATTTTTAGGGCTTGAAGTAGGTCGTCGTTGGTTGTGTCGGTCATGGGGTTCTCCTGCAGGGATTTGTCCGGGTAAAAATAAATTCAATTGTATATCCTTTTGTAGGTTGGGCAGTAATGCCCAACAATCTTGGAAGCAGGACGAGGAGGTATTGGACGTCGCTGCCCAATGATTTCAGAGTTGTCTATAAGTCGACGATAGATGCAGTTAAGAGAAGGACTAGCCACATACCTGAGGTAACACCAAACAATAGCGCTCTCCACCAATCGGCGTTGTTCGCTCGGCTTCTGACTAATTCTACATCTATAAGTTGGTTCAGATTTTTGGAAAGGTGAGCTGGGAGTAAAATGACAAGTGCGTATCTTATGATTCTCCCACCACCAAAATCCCCTCTGATTTGCGCACTAAGGGATTCCTTGGTGAGTTGCTTTTCCATTCGCCTCATGGTGAATTGTGCGAAGGCGAACGTGAAGATTCCGGTCCAAATTGCGCTTATGGCGAATGCCCAAACAAGCCATTCGCTCATTGGTGTGCCAACATATTCGTTCATTTTCTAAGTCTCTTAGCCTGACTTACCCGGCAGCGCCAATAGCTATCCCGAATAGCGCAATGCCAAGCCAGGAGTAAGTGAGAGTACGAAGCAAATCGCCCTAAGCCAATCTTGGTGGGTTGCTATTTTTCTAACTTGTTCGGTATCTATTAGCTGGTTTAAGCGAGGGGCGAATTTTTCAGTTGCAATAATTGCAAATGCGTAATAAAAAATCCGGGCACCTACATCGTCCCAGTTGTAGCCTGGGTCTATGTCATTGGCTTTTATTTTTTTCTCGATCCGCTTCATGGAGAAATTAGAGAAAATTATCCAACCTATACCAGTGGGAATAAAGTAAAGTCCAACTGCCCATGCGTACCACATTGCCATATGCGTATTTTTAGTCTGTAACACTAATACCGATAAAAATAAGAGCCACCCAAATATGGCTGATAACAATAAAAAAACTCCACGCCACCAGTCGCTTTTATTGGCATAGCTGCGAACTAGCTTGGTGTTGATCAGGCGGTCAATACGGGCAGCGCCCTGCTCGGTAAAGATAATGGCATAGGCATAAAAAAATACCCTCCCGCCAAGTCCGTCCCATAAAAATCCTTCGGGTAGCCCATCTGCTTTCATGGATTTTTCTATGCGTCCCATGGTAAAGCGAGCGAAGGTTATCCAAGTGATGGTAGTAAATATAAAGAAGACTCCTGAGAGTAAAAACATCCAATCGGTTAAACTGCTAATCATAGATGTGTATCTTTTTGGATGTTACGTTATGTCATGGGCAATTTGTAAAAACAACTGGATTTTTAGTGCACTATTGAATGGTGGCTCTACCGGATGAGAAATATTATTCCGGTAGAGCTCGTACTAAACGAAAGTTCATGTATTGGAGAGATAAACGAAGAGGTCGCTTAGAATTCCGTAAAATATAATTCCAATCCATAGATAAATGGTGATTGTAAATAAAAGTGATAGCCACCAATCGAAATGGGTTGAGTGTTTTTTTATTAACTGGACATTGGCAATTTTCTCGAGATTTTTAGCATATTTTTCCCCGATGATAATTACAAATGCATAAATTATCGCTCTCGCACCTAGGCTATCCCAAGAGAATCCGACATCATGACCGTTGATTTTTAGCGTTTTTTCGATTCTAGCCATAGTGAATCGGGAAAATACAAGCCAAGTAATGCAAGTCATTATCGCGGTGGTGCCAAAGATCACTAGATACCAGTCAGTCATTTATGCTTCTTTTTTTAAAAAATTTCGATATCAATTAAAGGTCAAAAATTGATGCGGTTAAAATAAGTAGTAACCAAAAACTGCTAGAAATTCCAAAAAGAAGAGCTCTCCACCATTTGACATGTGGGCTCTAACCAATTCTACGTCGATAAGGCGATTCAAATTGGTGGAAAGGTTTGCCGGGAGTAAAATCACAAGTGCATATCTTATTATTCTACCTCCGCCAAAATCTCCTCTGATTTGCGCGCTACGGGATTCCTTGGCAAATTGCTTTTCCATTCGTCTCATGGTGAATTGTGCGAATGAAATCATGAATATACCCGTCAAAATAGTGCTGATGACAATTGTCCAAACAAGCCACTCGCTGATGGGATGACTTACATATTCGTTCATTTAATTATCCCAAAGGTTGCCGGTAATATTTTTCCCTAAGTTATCTGCTGCATAGGCAGCACCGAATCCAGCGGCAATACCTACTCCAATTAAAATTACCCAACCAACGGGCGTCAAGCCTAATCCTATTGCAGTAAGGCCAGCGACAACATTTTCAGCAACGAGGATTCCAGCTGCGCCTCCCAACCCAAACCCCGTGGTTTGAATTGCCGCTTCGCGCTGCCAGTTGCCACCTTGTTGGTAGGTGTTATATACACCATTGGCACGGATGCCTGCGTCCAAAACGATTAATCCTTTTCCTACGTGAGAAATACCTTTTGCGAGCTGTGTTAAACGGACAGCTTGATTAGTATTGGCTACGTTTATCCGGCGACCGCGGCGCTGGGCTAGTTTGATGCCTCGTTCGGCACTGGAGAGGGCATCACCTCGGTTTTTGCCCAGGCTACCTGGGGTGGTCAATTTATTCAGCTCTGCTTGGTAGCGCAGTTGAAGTTTTTCGTAGGCTAGTCTCGCCTTGGCTTTTAATTGTGATTTGGCGGCACTAGGGCCTCTGCCTATACCCTTTTCCTTGTTGATGGCGATTAGTGCTTGTTGATATTCAACCAGGGCTTTTTGTAGGCCGGTAAGTCTGGTTTCGCTAGCGGTGGTGCCTGCACCCACTAGGCCTGCGCTGTTTTGCAGGTTAAAAAATGCCAAGTGTTTATCGTAAAAGGCGGCGAGCGTGCCAGTAAGGTCGCCCATCTGATCTATGGTACACATCAGGTTTTGTTTGGGCTTTTCCGGTATGGCGGCCAAGGTTTGGGTAATTAGCTTGCTCTCGGGGTGGGCATATTCCTGTGCGAGACAGTAAGGCATGTTGGCATTGAAGGCAGAGCAGTCCAGCGCATTCTGTTTTGGTAAATTTGCCAATGCGGGATGGCCTGGGCCAAAGATTTGTTCTGGGGTGAGGGTTTGTGAAGGGAAGAATATCTCAGGCATGGTGTTGTCCTTTACGTTGCTGAATTGTGGCTTTGTGATTTTACGCATATTTGGATTATTTGGCAGTCAAATTGGATTTGTCGAGTGTGAATTGGGTCACATCTGGCCGGCTGATATAGCGTTAGATGTTGGGCTGCACTACCCAAACTTCCTCCCTTTACAAAAGGGAGGGCAGGGGAGGGATTTGCTTTTTATTTGATTGCGGGTTTCGCCCGCTGGCGACTCACTTTCTTTGCGTCGCCAAAGAAAAGTAAGCAAAAGAAAGGCGTCCCTAATCGCTCGTTTCTCCTGCGCGCTTCGGAAATTCGCTGTCGTTCCGACGCGACATCCCTGTCGCGACGTCACTCAAACGGTCATCCCGCCCGTTTGCCACCAAATTTCCTCCACAAAATTGCAGGAACAATTTTGCACGACGGAGTCGCCCGAAGGGTGAAGGCCAAGGATGGCCTTCATGCGCGCTCGGCGAGCTCATAAGGTATGGTTAAAAGCAAAAGCAAATTGTAGGTTGGTGGTGAGCGCAGAATTGATTGTGCCGTTGCCGTTGCCGTTGCCGTTGTTTTTGATTTTCCATTCCCTTGTGAATTTCCCGAGCATCGCAGGGCGTTAGGGTAAAGCAGGCAGGCAGCTCCTGCGCATCCATGCGCCCGCTGCACTTATGCATCCATGCATGTCGGATTCCCGTTTTAGGTTTGACGGGGCAGAACGCTCCGTGAAACTGACCCGTAGGCGCACGAGAAGCACACCACTGCATGGATGAAGGAGGTGCGACCCCAAGGATAGGGGAAGTAGAATTTTATCGGGAATAAAATCGAGAGCAACACGGGATGCCAAAGCCGAGAATTAGAAATTCGCGGGGTGCCTTTTGATGTGTAGGAAGGTGTGCCGCAGGCAGTCGTTGGTGGAATAGTAAAAAATACTTTGAGGGAGAGGGGGTTGGGCATTACTGCCCAACCTACGAGCTAAGGGCTAAAGTGGGGTCGCCGACTCCGGAAAAATTGGAGATAATTTTTTGAAATTACTCGTAGAATTCTTTTGAAGGGCGTTTTACTGCTTCGGGTTTTATTCCGCCCACTTTGTGAAAGTTGTTAATGTCGATTATTAGCTTTCCGTCCTGGGATACCAACTTTTTTCTGTTTGATAAAAATACTAATTTTGCATGCATTTGATCTTCAGTGTTACAGGTGTAGTTAAAGTTTTTGTCGTCTTTGAATTTTTTTAGGTCTTTGGAATCTATTTTAATCAATCTCTTTTTTTCATTATTTTTATTTAATTTGTCAAGTAGTAGTGATATGTTTTTGTTTCCAGTTCTTAGGTATTCTACAAGAAGGCCTTGGCTTATGATTAGAGTGCCATCATGTGTTATCCAATTAAAAAAATCTTTATATACTGGATCAATTGGGTTGTCATAAAGTCGCATTATACATGTGTCGATTACTATACTTTTCATCAGGTATGCCTTATGCGCCGAGCAGGATGTCATTTATATCTATAAAATAAGTATCGAAAAAACTGCTTGGAGCATTTATTAGTGAGCCATCACTTGAGAATTTTATGTCATATGTTTTTGTTTCGTTTTCTTCGCTATCCATGTAGATAATTTTTATGTCTTCTGTTTTTAGCTCTCCTTTTTGAATAAGTAACCTAAATCGGTTTATCAAGTATTCGCTGTGAGTTTCAATAATAAAATTTTTATTTGAACTTTCTTTTGTAAAAAAATTTGCAAGTTGTGCTTGGCAGGATGGGTGTAAGTGAACTTCAGGCTGATTAATAAGCATTGTTGAATTTTTTTCACTAATTATGTTGGCGATAACAATTGGTAGTATTTGCGATAACCCAAATCCTACATCACTAATGTTGACGGACTTTTTGTGATTAAATGGCTTTACCGATATTTCGACCAGTTCATCTTTTAATGAGTTTGTACTTATTTCTTCAATTAATTTAAGCTCCTTTAGATCTTCAATAGCTTTTTGGTATTTGCTTGGACTGGTTTTTGACCATTCAACTAATAAGTGAATTGCGTTGTTACCCATTGGGTCTATTTTTTCTGGTTGCGTTTGCAGGTAGTAGTGCCTAGATGGGTACGGGCGAATAGGGCCTATATAAACGGTTTGACTTTTGAATTCATTAAATATTCGGCTTAGTTCTGAAAGTTCTTTTTTATATTCTTCGGGAATATTTTGAATGTTGATATTTTCATTTTCTGGAATTGTTAGGTTTTGCCATCTCGAGATGGCGGATTGCATCTTTAAAACATGTTGAACCAACTTGGATCTATCATTGTCTGAAAATAGATCGTGTGATTTTGTTTTTGATTTTTGAGATTTAAGTTCGACCTTTAGGTCTTTTGATAGGTCTGCTGTTATTTCTTCGAGTATCTGAACTAAAAAATCTTCATTAATTTTCGGAGCATTTTTTCTTCTGTAATCTTTAAATATTCTGTATTGTGAGCCATTTCTTTCTATTTGGATTTTGAATTCTTCTAGGGAAGCGAATAAGCTTAATAGCTGAATTTGCGCTGTTTTTTCGTCATATTTATATTCTCCAGAAAATGAATAGGTGTTTTTTGTGTCTTCTAAGTCAACTTTTAATGAGAATGTTTCTGTCTTGTAGTTTGCGTCTGAATGTATTATGTCCTTGAAGCCACCTAGATGAATGTTTTCTCCGTAGTTGTGAAATTTCAGTGGAAAATGTTGTGCGTTATTATTTTGGGCAATTGCAGATAGCGCGTTTAATATTGTGCTTTTCCCTGCGCTGTTCGCTCCCGCTAAAATTGTAATTTTAGAAAAATCGAAAGTTTCATTTTTGAATGTTTTAAAGTTTTTTAAGCTGAGTTTTGATATTTTCATGCTTCCCTCAGATAATATTTTTAGCTGTGTTTTTTGTGTTCCAATTAATATGCATAAATTGCAATGTTGTTTTATTTAACCCCCGGCTCATACGCCAATACCGGACTCAACCAGCGCTCTACCTCCTGCACACTAACGCCCTTACGCTCCGCCAAACTCTCCACCTGATCCTTCTCGATATTGCCAGTGGCGAAGTAGTGCGCCTCCGGGTGGGAGAAGTACCAGCCGGAGACGGCGGCGGTGGGGAGCATGGCGAAGTGTTCGGTTAGGGTGATGCCGGTATTTTTCTCGGCGTCCAATAACTTAAACAGCGCCGCTTTCTCGGTGTGATCCGGACAGGCGGGGTAGCCTGGGGCGGGGCGTATGCCTTTGTAGTGTTCCTTGATTAAATCTTCGTTACTCAGATTTTCATCGCGGTCATAGCCCCAGAATTCTTTGCGCACGCGCTGGTGCAGGTGTTCGGCGAAGGCTTCGGCCAAGCGGTCGGCCAGGGCTTTAACCATAATGCTGTTGTAGTCGTCGCCTTTGTTTTGGTAGTCCTTCGCCAGCTCTTCCGCGCCTATGCCGGCGGTGACGGCGAAGCCGCCGATGTAATCCTGCTTGCCGGTTTCTTTGGGTGCGACAAAATCCGCGAGCGAGGCGTGGGGTTTGGCTTCCATGCCCTGTTTTAAATGCTGCTGGCGAATGTGGTGCAGGGTGGATATTTGATTGCCATCTGCGTTGTATACCGCTATGTCATCGGCGTTGACGGTATTGGCTGGCCAGAAGCCGATAACACCGTTGGCGCGAATCAGTTTTTCGTCGATGAGTTTGCGCAGCATGGCTTGCGCATCCGCCCAGAGTGCGCGCGCGGCTTCGCCGACAATTTCATCCTCGAGTATGCGCGGGTATTTGCCGGCCAGGTCCCAGCTGATAAAGAAGGGGGTCCAGTCGATAAAATCCACCAGTGCATTCAGGTCGTAATCTTCAAACACTTTAATGCCGGTAAACGCGGGCGTTGGCGGTGTGTACATGTCCCAATCCAGTTTGATGCCTTTGGCGATGGCCTCGGGGTAGGAGCGCACTGTGCCGCGCGGTTTGCGGTTGGCGGTGCGCTCGCGCACCTGCACATATTCCACTTGCAAGTCTTCGATAAATTTGGGGCGCAGCTCGTCCGATAACAGGGTGCTGGCGACGCCTACAGCGCGCGAGGCGTCGGCCACATAAACCACCTGGTTGAGGTCGAATACCGGGTCAATTTTTACCGCGGTGTGCGCCTTGGAGGTGGTGGCACCGCCGATCAGCAGCGGCTTGTTAATGCCGCGGCGTTCCATTTCGCGCGCGACAAATACCATCTCGTCGAGCGAGGGCGTAATCAAACCCGAGAGGCCGATAATGTCGCAGTTCTCTTTGATGGCGGTATCGAGGATTTTGTCGCAGGGCACCATTACGCCCAGGTCAACCACTTCAAAGTTGTTGCACTGCAGCACCACGCCAACAATGTTTTTACCTATGTCGTGCACATCGCCTTTTACCGTGGCCATCAAAATTTTGCCATTGGGCTTGGAGGCTTCGGTTTTTTCCGCTTCGATAAAAGGTTGTAGGTAAGCAACCGATTGCTTCATCACCCGCGCGGATTTAACCACCTGTGGCAAAAACATTTTGCCTTCGCCGAACAGGTCGCCGACCACGTTCATGCCGTCCATCAGCGGGCCTTCAATCACATCCAGCGGACGCGGGTAGTGCTGGCGCGCTTCTTCGGTGTCTTCCACAATGTGGGTGGAAATACCTTTTACCAGTGAGTGCTCAATGCGTTTGGCGATGGGCAGTGAGCGCCACTCCGCATCTTCTTTGGCTTCGCCGGTGGAGCCATCGCCGCGATATTTTTCGGCGATGTTGAGCAGGGCTTCGGTGCCGTTGCTGTTGCGGTTGAGAATAACGTCTTCGACTTTGTCTTTTAATTCTTGCGGCAAATCGTCGTACACCGCTAATTGACTTGCGTTGACGATTCCCATATTCATGCCGGCTTTAATGGCGTGATACAAAAATACCGAGTGAATAGCTTCGCGCACCGGGTTGTTGCCGCGGAAGGAGAAGGACACGTTGGACACGCCGCCGCTTACGCCGGCGTGGGGCAGGTGGGTGCGAATCCAGCGGGTGGCTTCGATAAAGTCCACTGCGTAGTTGTTGTGCTCGTCAATGCCGGTGGCGATGGCAAAAATATTGGGGTCGAAAATAATATCCTGAGGTGGGAAATTTAATTTATCGACGAGTGTGCGATAGGAGCGTTCGCAGATTTCTTTTTTGCGCGCCATGGTGTCGGCCTGGCCGGTTTCGTCGAAGGCCATAATCACTACGGCGGCGCCATAGCGCATACACAGCTTGGCTTTGGCGAGGAATTCCTCTTCGCCTTCTTTGAGCGAAATCGAGTTGACAATCGGTTTGCCCTGAATGCATTTCAAGCCGGCTTCGATTACCTCCCACTTGGAGGAGTCCACCATAATGGGCACGCGCGCAATTTCCGGTTCGCCGGCAATTAAATTCAAAAATTTGACCATGGCTTTTTCGGCATCGAGCATGCCTTCGTCCATGTTGATGTCGATGACCTGAGCGCCGTTTTGCACCTGCTCCAGGGCCACTTCCAGCGCGCTGGTGTAATCCTCTTCCACAATCAGGCGTTTGAATTTGGCCGAGCCGGTAACGTTGCAGCGCTCGCCCACGTTTACAAAGAGCGAGTCTTTGGTGATGTTGAAAGGCTCCAGGCCAGACAGGCGACAGGCGGGTTCAATCGCGGGAATTACGCGTGGCGCGTGCTTGGCCATGGCATCGGCACTGGCTTTGATGTGCGCGGGGGTAGTACCGCAGCAGCCGCCGATAATATTTAAAAAACCGCTCGCGGCGAACTCGTCGACAATAGCCACCATCTCGGCGGCTGTCTGGTCGTATTCACCAAATTCGTTGGGCAGGCCGGCGTTGGGATGGGCGCTGACAAAGCAGTTGGCTACGCGCGACATCTCCTGCACATATTGGCGCAATTCTTTGGCGCCCAGGGCGCAGTTGAGGCCAATGCTCAGCGGTTTGGCGTGGGCGAGGGAGTTATAAAACGCCTCGGTGGTCTGGCCCGAGAGCGTGCGGCCAGAGGCGTCGGTGATGGTGCCGGAAATCATAATCGGCAGCTCGACGCCGTGATCGTCAAAATATTTTTGCACCGCAAAGACTGCGGCCTTGGCGTTGAGCGTATCGAAGATGGTTTCGATCAACAGAATGTCGGCGCCGCCTTTGACTAGGCCGTCGATAGCTTCCAGGTAGTTTTCCACCAGCAGGTCGAAGGTGACGTTGCGCGCGCTGGGGTCATTCACATCGGGGGAGATGGAACAGGTGCGGCTGGTCGGTCCGAGCACCCCGGCGACAAAGCGCGGCTTGGCGGGGTTGGCGGCGGTAAATTCGTCGCACAGCTCCCGGGCCAGTTTGGCCGAGGCGTAGTTCAACTCGTGCACCAGCTCTTCCATGTCGTAATCGGCCATGGAGATACGGGTGGAGTTGAAGGTGTTGGTTTCGAGAATATCCGCACCTGCCTCCAGGTAAGCGCGCTGAATCTCGCGGATCACCTCCGGTTTGGTGATGCTGAGCAGGTCGTTGTTGCCGGCGATATCCATGTGGTAATCGGCAAAGCGCGCCCCGCGATAATCGGCCTCCTGCAGCTTGTAGCTCTGGATCATGGTGCCCATAGCGCCATCCAGAATCAGGATGCGCGCTTTGATGGCAGCGTGGAGTGAGTCGATACGGGTTTGCAGGGCGGCGGGATTGGTCATGGGCTTACCTGGATAACAGAGGTGTATTCGCTAAAAAAGGCGCGAATTCTATCAGATTAACTGTTGCTCGGGCGATTGCAGCCGGTTTGCTTGGACGCATAAACCCTTGCGTGCCCGGTCTTGCTGGCGATAATGGCGGCCTACATTTACGGGGGGTTTAGCCATGCGTATCGGAATCATCGGTTTGGGCGACATAGCCACCAAGGCCTATTTACCGGTAGTGGCCAACCAGGCGCGGGTGACGCCACTGCTGTGCACGCGCAATGGCGACAAGCTGGCGCAGCTGGCTGCTCAGTACC
>CBINKF010000040.1:0-11193 GCA_966251115.1 uncultured Cellvibrio sp. | reverse complement strand
AGTGAGCGAGCGCGAAAAGGACAAGTTTGCAAAAAAAGGTCTGCAATTACTGGTAGATGGCAACGAGCCGGAAGTTATTCGCCGGGTGTTGGAAACTGACATGTATGTGGACGAACAGCGCGACCTGGATGCCATTAAGTTTTACGAATCTATGGGCGGCTACGCGCCGACCATAGGTATTATCGGCGCGGTCATGGGCTTGATTCACGTGATGAATAACCTGGCGGACCCTTCCACCCTGGGGCCAGGTATTGCAGTTGCATTTGTGGCCACCATTTATGGTGTTGCTCTGGCCAATTTATTATTTATTCCTATCGCCAACAAATTGCGCATGTGCGTCAACGAGTACACGCAATACCGTGAGTTGATTATCGAGGGCATTATTGCCATAGCCGACGGTGAAAACCCCCGTTCTATTGAAATGAAGCTCAACGGTTATCTTCACCCCTCTTGATTCGGTAACCAGTTATGCCCCGCCGCAGACGCGAAGATATTCATGTCAATCACGAGCGTTGGCTTATTTCCTACGCCGACTTTATTACCCTATTGTTTGCGTTTTTTGTGGTGATGTACTCCATCTCCCAAGTCAACCAAAGTAAATATCGGGTGCTCTCGGAAACCTTTGTGCAGGCTTTTAACCAGCCCAATGATTCGCAGGCTGATACCCAGCCTGCGCAGCAGGCCTCGCCATCCAATGACGTGATTAGTCCTATAGAAATGGGTAAAACGGCGCTAGATCAGGCGACCAGCAGCGAGCAAACACCTATAGTCAGCGATCAGGCATCCAAGGATGCGAGTCCTGCGATTGAGCAGCCGTCTCAGGATAAAGATGCGGTGAAAACGTCCGATGAGTTGGCGCAAATTTCAGACCTGGTGAGTGAAAAATTTGCTCCGTTGATTGACGACCAGTTGGTGCGGGTTTCAAGTAACGAGTTGTGGCTGCAAATTGAGTTGCAGGACAGCATTCTGTTCCAGTCGGGCGATGCCGCCCCCAGTGAACAGGCGGTTGTCATCTTTGATGAAATTGCCGAAATACTTAAACATTACGATAACCCCATCCAGGTGGAGGGCTATACCGACAATATTCCAATCAACAGCCCCCGCTATCCCACCAACTGGGAGCTTTCCAGCGCGCGCGCCAGCGCCATAGTGAAAGTTTTGGCCAGCCAGGGGGTTGCACCGGAGCGTTTGGCGGCGGTGGGGTATGGCGAGTATCAACCTGTTGCCAGTAACGCGACGCCTGCGGGCAGGGCGCAAAACCGGCGGGTCGCTATTATGGTGGCCAAGCGCAAAATGGAGCGCCCCCAGTCTAAACTGGAGCCCGCGCTTAAGCCCTAAATTTAAATTATTGAGTTAACCCTGTACTGCTTGCCCATCAATGCACGCTCTGCGGTTTAATATCGCAGTTGGGTGCGTATGGTGGTTAGTGCATCTCCCTCCAGCAGTGTCCTGTCAGCTTGAATTTCCACTCTCAATTCACCGCCGCGCGCCGATATCTGGCGGGCGATCAGCCGGTTCTTGTTGAGCTTCTGGCTCCAGTAATCGCCCAGGGCGCAATGGGTCGAACCTGTTACCGGGTCCTCATCTATACCGAAGGCGGGGGCAAAAAAACGCGAGACAAAGTCGGCGTCCTCACTGGCATGAGCAGTTACAATCAGGCCGCGACAAAGCAACTGTTTGATGGCGGGAATATTGGGATGGAATTGCGCTACAGCTTTTTCGTTCGCCAATACCATCATGAAATCTTCGCCGGCGGAGTAGAGCCCGAGGTGTTCGCGCCCCAGCAGTGCCTCAAAGTTATCGGGCGTCAGGGCCTGCACGTTGATACGCGGAAAGTCCAATTGGAAGCCATCTGCCAGGCTGGAGGCGCGCAGCTCGCCGCTGCGTGTCGCAAAACGGTAGGTGGTGCGCGGTATTAGCAGTTCGTTTGCCAGCACATGGGCGCTGGCGAGTGTGGCGTGACCGCAAAGATTCACTTCGCGCGTCGGTGTAAACCAACGTAAATCCCAAAGGTCTGAGTCGCGTTGCAGTAAAAATGCAGTTTCGGACAGGTTAAACTCTGCCGCCACAGCTTGCATCCAGGCATCACTTTTTTCTTCATTCAAAACACAGACTGCCGCTGGGTTACCGGCAAAAGGTTTGTTGGTAAAGGCGTCTACAACAAAGGCGGCGAGAGTTTTCATAGCGAGTCCTTGGTGTGAGGGGATGCATCAGCGAGTGCATTATGTTTTTTTCAGTGTGGCCGATAAATTGAGTTAGCGGAACCGATTCGCGTGAATTCTTGTGCCTTGTTTTGGAATTGGTTGTCTTTTGATCAGGAAGCCTTCTAGACTTTAAGACCCGGCAGCGCTTTCGCAACGCTATGGGCGACCCAGGTGCCCAGCGAGGGTAGGCATAGAGCTTGCAGAGATCAGTATTGTGTATTTTGAAGACAAAAAGAGCGCCTTGGCTTTGACGCCGATGAGGATAATCCAGTGCGAGTGATAGCAGTCGCAAATCAAAAAGGTGGGGTGGGTAAAACTACCACCAGCGTAGCGTTGGCGGGGCTCTTGGCTTCGACAGGTCACAGAGTATTGCTGCTCGATCTCGACCCCCATGGCTCGCTCTCAAGTTATTTCCGCCAAGATCCTGACGCTCAGGAGCCGAGCAGTTACACCCTTTTCCAGGAGCGCAAGTCGCTTTCCGCCAGCTCGGTAATGCGCCTGGTGCGCGCTACCGAGTTCGCTAACTTGCACTTGATTCCCGCGACCACGGCACTGGCTACGCTCGAGCGCCAGGCCATAGGGCAGGATGGCATGGGGTTGGTGATCAACCGGGCTCTTGCGCAGGTCGAGGATAGTTTTGACTATGTAATTATCGACTCACCACCTTTACTGGGTGTGCTGATGATCAATGCCCTGGCAGCCTGCAGCTGGTTAGTGGTGCCGGTGCAAACAGAATTTTTGGCCTTAAAAGGCCTGGAAAAAATGGTCAATACCCTGGCGATGATGTCGCGCTCGCGCAAAAAGCCAATTAACTACACCATAGTGCCGGTGATGTTCGACCGCCGCACCCAGGCCTCGGTAACCAGCCTGCGCAGTATTCGCAATACCTATGGCGATAAGGTCTGGGCCGGCCATGTGCCAGTGGACACTCGCTTCCGCGACGCCAGTAAACAGGGTGTTCCGCCGCATCTGTTTGACCCGGGCGCACGCGGCGTGGAGTCCTACAGCTCGCTCTGTCACTGGCTGGAAAAAGCACTTAAAGCTGATGAAGCGCAGCAGCAGGTAGAAACGGAAATCACCAGCGCCGCGCAGGGGCTGGCGGGGTGATTTGTGGCAGATATTAAAGACCCCGAAGACAGCCTGAGCAGCTATTTTGATGAACTCTTGGGCGACCAGGAGGAGCAGCAATCGCTGCCGCAATTACTTGGCTCCCAAGTGGCTGGTTCCCAACTAAGCGGCTCCCAGCTAGGTGGCTCTCAAGTAGGTGGCTCACAGATGGCTGGCTCACAGGTGGCGGCGGGTGCGGCGCGCGTGGTTGTCATGCCGTCGAAGGTGACGGCTAATTCCCGCCTGGAAACCAAAAAGTTAAACCTGGTGCCCAGTCCGCAAACCCTGCCAGAGGCAGTCAGGCCAAAACCGACCGAGCCGCAGGCTGCCGAACCGGAATTCAAACAATCGGAAGAGCAAAAGCTAAAACTGGAGCGCATGCTGCAAGCGGCACGCACTCAGTTGTTAATGGAGGCTAAACCCAAAGAGGCGCTGCAAACCCTGGTTGAGGTTCGCGAGCAGCTGCAGGTCTCCAGCAAATTTGAAGTCAGGTCCAATGAGATTCAGGAATGGGACATCGAGGCCCCTGTTGTTGAGGTTGAAGTACCACCAGAGTTGATTGAGCCCCTCACCGTTGCAGAGCCGGCGATTCAGGCGCAGACACAGGGTTTCCAGATGGAGGGCCTGGAGTGGCTGGAGAATGGTCGCCCCCAATGGGCTCAAAACCGATTCGATGTGCTGCTGTTTAACGTTGCCGGTTTAACCCTGGCTGTGCCCCTGATCGCCCTCGGGCAAATACAACCGCTTACCGATGAACTTACGCCCCTGTTTGGTCAGGCGGATTGGTTTATGGGCTTGCAGCCCACTGCGGCGGGGAAAATTCGCACGGTAAACACCGCAAAGTTCGTAATGCCGGAGCGTTACGATGAAAATTTCGTCAACACGGCCAAATATGTTGTGTCTATCAATGGAGTTCCTTGGGGCCTGGCAGTAGATTCAGTTAATCAACCTATTACCTTGCAACCCGAGGATGTAAAGTGGCGCAGCGATAGAAGCAAGCGCCCCTGGTTGGCGGGTACCGTTAAAGAGCATATGTGCGCATTGCTGGATATTCCCCGCATAGGGCAGATGCTGGTGGATGCTGATCGCAACTTTCGACCTACATGATTTTCGCCAGGGCTAGGCGGGTTTAGCGGCTGGCAGCTGAGACTTCCTCGGCTATAGTTATTAGCACATTGGTTATTACTACAATATCGGGTTGGAGCGCTGAACTGCTCCTCCCCAACAAACTGGCAGTGCGCCCTAGAGGAAAATGCAATGGCAAATGATGTAATAAAAAACAAAGGCACTGATGATCCCGTACTCCAGTGGGTTACCTTCAAGTTGGACGGTGAAACCTACGGCATTAATGTCATGCAGGTTCAAGAGGTGTTGCGCTACTCGGAAATCGCCCCTGTACCGGGTGCGCCCTCCTATGTGCTGGGCATTATCAACCTGCGCGGTAATGTGGTGACAGTGATTGATACCCGCCATCGCTTTAATTTACCCAGTGGGGATATTACCGATAACACCCGTATTGTAATTATTGAGGCCGACCGCCATGTTATCGGTATTTTGGTGGACAGCGTTGCCGAGGTTGTCTATCTGCGTCAATCCGAAATAGAAATGGCTCCCAATGTGGGCAATGAGGAGAGCGCGAAGTTTATTCAGGGTGTATGCCATAAAAACAATGAGCTGCTTATTTTGATTGATTTGAATAAACTGCTCACCAGCGAAGAATGGTCTGAACTGGAAGATTTTTAAGCGAGCAAGGGCGTGACACTGACGACAACAGAGTGGGGTTTGGTTATTTGCCTGGGCATAAGCCTATTGGCATTGTTGCTGGCTTTGTTGAGTTTGCGTCAGGTGCGCCGCCAGGCGGTGGCAACCGAAAAAATGCTGCAGCGACTCACCCGTGAAGTGGCTGCATCCAGTAGCGGTTCAGTGGGAATGGGCCAGCGTCTTATGGCCATGGAAAAGCGCTTGCAGGAGGCGCCGCCGCAAGCCCCTGCCCAGGATTACTACCAGGATGATGAGTTCCAGTCCTACTCTCAGGCGGCTCAACTTTTTAAAATGGGGTTGGATGTTGAGGAGGTCGCCCGCCGCTGTGGCCTCTCCCGCGCCGAAGCGTCGCTGTTAGAGGTGATGCAGAAGGCGGGCAACTCGTAGATATAAATTTACACAAACAAAAACGGCCTTCCGATGAAGGCCGTTTTTATTTGTGTGCGATTCTGACTTAAGTTGAAACCAGGATTGTGCGAGTTGGTTGGCTAGCTGAGTCAGTTGGCGGGCAGAATCAGTTGGTGTAGTGCAGCGATTGTCCGTTGAGCTCCCGTGAGACATCGCTCATCAGGTAGATATAGGCCGGCATTAGCGCTTCTGGAACTTTTACCGTTCGCGGATCTTCGGCAGGGTAGGCCGCCGCGCGCATTTTGGTGCGGGTGCTACCGGGATTGAAGCTGTTGTAGCGGATATGGGTGGTGCTCTCGGCTTCGTCAGCGAGGGTTTGCATCAGGTTTTCGGCGGCGGCCTTAGAGGCTGCATAGGCGCCCCAAAATGCGCGGCCTTTGAAGGCCACACTGGAGCTGGTGAACAGCACGCTGGCGGCGGCGGATTTCTCCAGCACCGGCATCAGCGCCTGGGTCAGCATAAAAGGTGCAGTGACATTAACCTGCATACAGCGCTCCCAGGCTTTAACGGAATGGTTGCTGATTGGGGTGCGCTCGCCTAAGTCGGCGGCGTTGTGCAGTATGCCATCTAGTTTCCCAAAGGTTTCATTGATGGCGTCGCACATATCGTCCAGGTCTTTTTCCACGGCGCTTTCCAGGTTCAGCGGAAATATCGCCGGTTGGGCGCCGCCAGCCGCTTCAATTTCATCGTAAACCTTTTCCAGCTTTGCCAGGGTGCGACCGGCGAGAATCAGCGTGGCGCCATGGGCGGCAAAACTCAGGGCTGCTGTGCGACCTATGCCATCGCCGGCGCCGGTTACCAAAATAATTTTACCTGCGAGTGCATCCCTAGCTGGAGCGTAATCGTGTGGAATTTGCATAAGTCTTGTCTTGCGCTAATTAATCAGGGTGAATTACAAATAGGTTTCTACAATTGGCCAGATCTCGTCGGCGTGATTCACCGCGTGATCGGCGAGCCAGTCTTCCACTTTTTCGCCCTCATCGACGTAGCCATAGGCGGCGGCGATGGTGATGCTGCCCGCACCTTTGCCGCAATCTATGTCGCGTTTGTGATCGCCAATAAAAATGATTTCCTGCGGGCTGCATCCCAGTTGAGTGCCTGCGAGGAACAGCGATTCAGGGTCGGGCTTGGCGCGAGTGACGTGATCCGGGCAAATAATGCTTGCCGGCGGCGGCTGCATATTCATATCGGTCATCAGTGGTAGTGTATATGCGGAGGGCTTGTTGGTGGCAATGCCCCAGGCAATGTTGCGTTCGCTTAACTTGGAGATCAGTTCACTAATCCCGGGAAAGGGGCGAGTGAGCACTGAGTGGTGGCTGAGGTAAATTTCCAGCAGTCGCTGGCGCAGAGGTTCAAAGCGCGCGTCTGACTCTTCAAGCGCAAATGCCATTTTTACCAAGGCCTTGGAGCCGTTGGAGACGGCAGCGCGAATTTTTTCCGCCGGCAGTGCTGGGCGCTGGTTTTCTTCCAGCAACCTGTTAACTACGACCACAAAATCGGGTGCGGTATCCAGCAATGTGCCGTCCAGGTCAAACATCACTGCGCGAATTTTTCTGCTCGCTTTCAGGTCCATTATTCGCCCACCTTTTTGGCGTGAATAAGGTAATTCACGCTGACATCATGGGGGGCGAGTTTGTAGTGTTTGGTTAGCGGGTTGTAGGTCATGCCGCTCATGGCTTGCAATTCCAAACCAGCGGCGCGCAGCCACTGCGCCAGCTCCGAAGGCCGAATAAATTTGGCGTAGTCGTGGGTTCCTTTGGGCAGCAGTTTTAGCAAATATTCAGCGCCGAGAATGGCAAACGCATAGGCCTTGGGGTTGCGATTGATGGTGGAAAAGTAGGCATCACCACCGGGTTTAAGCAATTGGGCACAGGCGCGCACTACCGAGCTGGGGTCGGGGACATGTTCGAGCATTTCCATGCAGGTCACTATGTCGAAGGCGCCCGGCATCTGTTCGGCTTTCTCTTCGGCGGTGATCTGTTCATAGGTGAGTTCTACACCCGACTCCAGAGCGTGCAAGCGCGCGACAGCAAGCGGGGCTTCGCCCATATCTATGCCGGTGACCCGGGCGCCGCGCTGGGCCAGGGATTCGGCCAGTATGCCGCCGCCACAGCCAACATCGATAATTTGGCGCTCGGCCACCGGTGAGCGCTCGTCAATAAAATTGGCGCGCAAAGGATTGATATCGTGCAGCGGTTTGAATTCGCTGTTTCTGTCCCACCAGCGACTGGCAAGGGCTTCAAATTTGGCGATTTCAGCGGTATCCACATTGGTCATGGATGAGCTCTCATTGAAAGTGAATGGCAGGTAATAGGCTGCAACCGGAGGCTCTGGTTTGCAACTCTATTTGTAATTGGTGATCAATTTGGCGCTTAGTCGCCCGCAATCTGTTTGCGCCACCAGCGCGCTTTGCTGGCGATTTCGCGCTCGTTCAGGGTTTGCAGTTGGCGATCCAGTAATAGCGCACGGCCCTCAACCCAGGCGTGGGTTACGCGCTGACCGGCATGGGTGTAAACCAGTTGCGACGCCGGGTTGTAGATGGGTTGCATCTCCAGTTCGCTCAAGTCCAGGGCAATAATATCGGCGGATTTACCCACCTCCAGACTGCCAATGCGATCATCCATACATAGCGCTTTGGCACCATTGATTGTGGCCATGCGCAAGGCGGCATGGGCGTTAAGTGCGGCGGCGTCCTGCGCCACTGTTTTGGCCAGCAGGGCGGCGGTGCGCAGTTCGCTAAACAGATCCAGATCGTTGTTGCTGGCAGCGCCATCTGTGCCTATGGCGACATTGACGCCTGCCTGGTTGAGCTGTTCCACCGGGCAAAAGCCGCTGGCCAGTTTAAGGTTGGACTCTGGGCAGTGAATCACATGGGCGCCGGTCCGTTGCAGTAATTGAATATCTGTCGCGTCTATCTGGGTCATGTGCACGCATTGGGTGAGCGGTGAAAGCAGGTCCAGCGCCATAAGCCGCTGGCTCGGGCGCACGCCAAATTTCTCCAGGGATTCTACGACCTCCTGGGTGGTTTCGTGCAGGTGGATATGTACGGGCATATCCATTTCCTGGGAGAGCACGGCAATTTTGCGCAGGGGCGCGTCTGATACTGTGTAGGGTGCGTGAGGGCCGAAAGCTATGTTGATTAAGGGGTTGCTGCGGAAGTTGTCGTGCAGCGCCAGCCCTTTGTGCATGTAGTCGTCCGGCCCAGTGCCCCAGGCGGTGGGGAAGTCCAGCAACGGAAAGGCCAGTTGACAGCGAATGCGTGCGTCCAGGCTCGCCTGGGCGGCCTGCTCGGGGTAAAAGTACATATCAGAAAAGCAGGTGGTGCCGCTGCGAATCATTTCGGCCAGGGCCAGTTCAGTGCCGTCGCGGACAAAATCCTCGCTCACCCAGCGCCCTTCGACGGGCCAAATGTGCTCATTGAGCCAGGTGTGCAGCGGCTGGTCATCGGCATAGCCGCGCAACAGACTCATGGCGGTGTGGCCGTGGGCATTAACCAGGCCGGGCATCAGCAGATGGTCGCTTAAGTCCAGGGTTTGCTTGGCATCAAAGCGTTTGGCGGCTTCGTTTTGAGGGAGTAGAGCGAGGATATTGCCTTTGTTAACCACCAGGGCGCAGCCTTCCAAAACCCGGTCTTGGGGGATTATGGGAATAATCCAGCGGGCGTTGATTATCAGGTCTACGGTGGGAATGGATGCTGGGGTGTCTGTCATGCCGGCCAAGCCTTAGCGGGAGTCTAACCAAAGGGCCGGCCAGTATACTTTAATCTCTTGTAAATTAACCCTTTTTTGGCTGCTGATCTGTGCCTATGGCGGCGATTATGTGGTAGGATTCCTGGCTTAATTTGGCCGTGAAGCCAGCAGTTCGCCACCCACTACCGGGGTAGCCTGTAAAGCCTCCGCCAACGACAACGCATTTTGAGCGCTTTCTGTGCAGCCAGCCTGTTAGCCTCTGAGTGACCGAATCCCTAAACCAGCTGTGACCATAATAAGGAAAGCAGTATTCCCATGGTTGAATTCGCCAAAGAAATTTCGCCCATCAATATCGAAGACGAGCTGAAGCAGTCCTATTTGGACTATGCCATGAGCGTAATCGTCGGCCGTGCTCTGCCTGACGTTCGCGACGGCCTCAAGCCGGTTCACCGCCGTGTGCTATTTGCCATGAGCGAGCTGAACAACGATTGGAACAAGCCTTATAAAAAGTCTGCCCGTGTGGTGGGTGACGTAATCGGTAAATATCACCCTCATGGTGATACTGCCGTCTATGACACTATTGTACGTATGGCGCAGCCTTTCTCCTTGCGTTACATGCTAGTCGATGGTCAGGGTAACTTCGGTTCGGTTGACGGTGACCGCGCCGCGGCAATGCGTTATACCGAAATTCGCATGGCCAAAATCGCCCATGATTTGCTTGCCGATCTCGACAAGGAGACGGTCGATTTCGTGCCCAACTATGATGGCACCGAGCAGATACCTGCGGTTATGCCAACACGCATTCCCAATTTATTGGTAAACGGCTCCTCCGGTATTGCGGTAGGTATGGCAACCAATATTCCGCCCCATAACCTTGGTGAAGTGGTGCGCGGTTGTTTGGCGTTGATCGATAATGAAGACATTACTGTCGATGAATTAATGGAGTTCATTCCCGGCCCAGACTTCCCTACTGGCGCCATTATCAATGGACGTGCAGGCATTCTGCAGGCGTATCGCACGGGTCGCGGTAGTATTATTGTGCGTGCTAAAGCAGAAATTGAGCGCGATGAGAAAACCGGCCGTGAAACTATTATCGTTCACGAAATTCCCTACCAGTTAAACAAAGCACGTTTGATTGAGCGTATTGCCGAGCTGGTTAAAGAAAAGAAAATTGAAGGTATTAGCGAGCTGCGCGATGAGTCTGATAAGGACGGCATGCGCATTGTTATTGAAGTTAAAAAGAGCGAATCGGCCGAAGTACTACTGAATAATCTTTATTTACAAACTCAATTGCAAACAACCTTCGGTGTCAACATTGTTGCCTTGGATGATGGTCAGCCCAAAATCCTTAATTTGAAAGAATTGCTCGAGGCTTTTGTTAAGCACCGCCGTGAAGTGGTAACTCGTCGTACAGTTTATCTATTGCGTAAAGCTCGTGAGCGCGGTCATTTGCTTGAAGGTTTGGCGGTTGCTATTGCGAGTATTGATGAAGTAATCGCATTAATTAAAAACTCAGCAACACCGACAGAGGCAAAAGATGGCTTAATGGGCCGCGGTTGGGATGCTTCTCAAATGGCGCCATTCTTAGAGCGCGCTGGTGAAGATGCCTGCCGTCCAGAAGATTTAGCGCCTGAATTTGGAATGCGTGATGGCAGCTACTATTTATCTGCCGCCCAGGCGCAAGCAATCCTGGAGTTGCGTCTGCACCGCTTGACAGGTATGGAGCACGATAAGCTCTTGGCTGAATACGATGAAAAGCTAATTCAAATCGCCGAATTCCTGGAAATTCTCGGTAATGCTGTGCGTTTGATGGAAGTCATTCGCGAAGAGTTAAATCAAGTTATCACCGATTATAGTGATGAGCGCCGCACAGAAATTATCGCCTCCAGCCTGGATTTAACCACCGAAGACCTTATCGCGGTGGAAGATCGCGTAGTGACAATCTCCCACGGCGGTTACGCCAAAAGCCAGCCGCTGGCCGATTATCAGGCGCGCGAGCCTATGGGCAAGGGCGCGTCGGTGGC
>CBINKF010000039.1:0-11235 GCA_966251115.1 uncultured Cellvibrio sp. | reverse complement strand
GATGGCAAGCTGATGCCTGGTTACCTACCCCCGGAAGAGCTGGCAAAAGCCTTGTGAATCTAGGCTTTCCAGTCCGAATTGCCCCTAGCCCAGGGGGCTTTTTGCACCCCGATTGACACTGATGGCCACCATGTATATGGTGGCCATCCTTTTTATATATGGCTCGTTTTGAGCGCCTTGACGAGGAGTCCACTTTGAAACCGGTACGAGTAGGTATCTGCGGTCTTGGAACCGTAGGTAGCGGCACAGTAAATGTCCTTAAACGCAATAAACAATTGATTGATGCCCGCGCCGGTTGCGATATCCAAATTATTCAAATTGGCGCTCGCCGCGATAACCCCAACTGCAATACCTCGGGTATTGCTGTAACTGCCGATATTTTTGAAGTTGCCAATAACCCGGATGTTGATATTTTGGTTGAATTGATTGGCGGCACCACCGTTGCCAAAGAGCTGGTGCTGATAGCCATCAATAATGGCAAGCATGTGATCACCGCCAACAAGGCGCTGATTGCACATTATGGCAATGAAATCTTTGCTGCTGCCAAAGCCAAAGGGGTAACTGTCGCCTTTGAAGCGGCGGTTGCCGGTGGAATCCCAATCATCAAAGCAATTCGCGAGGGCCTGGCTGCCAACCGTATCGAGTGGTTGGCGGGTATTATCAATGGCACCGGCAACTTTATTCTTACCGAGATGCGCGACAAGGGCCGCGATTTCGCCGATGTGCTCAAAGAGGCCCAGGAACTGGGTTACGCCGAAGCCGATCCAACCTTCGATGTTGAAGGGATAGATGCCGCTCACAAACTGGTGATCCTCGCATCCCTGGCTTTTGGTATTCCACTGGAGTTTGACAAGGTTTATACCGAGGGAATTACCCGCATTGCCGCTGAAGATGTGGCCTATGCCGAAGAGCTTGGCTATCGCATCAAAAATCTGGGCATAGCGCGTAGCACCAGCACGGGGATCGAACTGCGCGTCCACCCGACACTGGTACCGGCCAAGCGTTTAATTGCCAATGTCGATGGTGTTATGAATGCGGTCCTGGTTAAGGGCGATGCCGTTGGGCCAACACTCTATTACGGTGCTGGCGCCGGTGCTGAGCCAACCGGTTCCTCGGTGGTGAGCGATATAGTGGATGTGGCGCGTACCCTAACCGCAGATCCTGCACATCGCGTTCCCTATCTGGGGTTTGGTGCAGATTTTGTATCGCAACAACCGATACTGGGTATTGAGGAAGTTGAAACCGCCAACTACTTGCGTATGTCGGCTCAGGATAAGCCCGGGGTATTGTCCAAAATTGCCACCATCCTGAGTGATTCGGGGATCAGCATCGAGGCTATGATCCAGCGCGAAGCCAAAGAGGGCGAAACCAATGTGCCATTGATTTTGTTAACCAACAAAGTTCAGGAAAAGAAACTGGCCTCGGCAATTCGCAGTATTGAAGCGCTGGACTCTATTACGGGTTCAGTTCAACGTATTCGTGTTGAAGCATTGAAATAAGCGCGGCGAATTGCAGCCCTGAAAACATTTTAAAAGGTTATTGATCGTGAAATATATCAGCACTCGCGGCCAGGCGCCCGCACTTAGCTTTGAAGAAGTGGTACTCACCGGCCTGGCTCCCGATGGCGGGCTTTACGTGCCCGAAACTCTGTCTAAATTCTCGAAGGAAGAAATCGCCTCCTGGGCTGGGTTGTCGTACCAAGAGCTGGCATTCAAAGTGATGCAGCCGTTTATTGCCGGCGCGCTCAGCGATGAAGAGTTTAAAGACATTATCGCCCAGGCCTACGCGACCTTCCGTCATGACGCTATAGCGCCTCTGATACAAACCGCGCACAACGAATGGGTTCTGGAGTTATTTCAGGGGCCAACGCTGGCGTTTAAGGATTTTGCGCTGCAGTTCCTCGGCCATCTGCTCGACCACCTGTTGAAAAAGCGCAACCAAAAAGTTGTGGTTATGGGCGCGACCTCGGGTGATACAGGTTCCGCTGCGATTGAAGGCTGCCGCCGCTGCGACAATATCGATATTTTCATCCTGCACCCGCACAACCGCGTGTCCAATGTGCAGCGTCGCCAGATGACCACCGTGCTGGCTCCCAATGTATTTAACATCGCCCTGGAAGGTAATTTCGACGATTGCCAGAATATGGTTAAAGCCAGTTTCGGCGACCAGTCGTTCCTGCCGGAAGGTCGGCAGTTGGTGGCGGTAAACTCCATCAACTGGGCGCGTATCATGGCGCAGATCGTATATTACTTCTATGCTGGTCTGGCGCTGGGGGCACCGCATCGCCCTGTGGCCTTCTCAGTTCCAACCGGTAACTTTGGTGATATTTTTGCGGGCTATCTGGCCAAGCAGATGGGCTTGCCGATTGACCAGCTGGTTATTGCCACCAACAGTAATGACATATTGCACCGCTGTATCAGTAGCAACGATCACAGCAAACATCAGCTGCAGCACACCTTGTCGCCCAGTATGGACATCATGGTGTCGAGCAACTTCGAGCGTATGTTGTTCGACCTCTACGGTCGCGACGGTAATGCGATTCGCCAGCTGATGGATGATTTCAAATCTGGCTCAATGGTGCTGAGCGAAACGGCGTTGTCGAAAGCGCGCGAGCTGTTTACCAGCTACGGCGTTAGCGATGAAGTGACCATTGAGGTTATTCGCGATGTTTACGAAAACACCGAATACCTACTCGACCCCCACACCGCGATTGGCGTAGAAGCAGCGCGTAAAACCCGCCGCCGTCAGGATATCCCCATGGTGTGCCTGGCCACTGCGCACCCGGCCAAGTTCCCTGAGGCAGTGCGCAAAGCGGGCCAGGCGCAAGATCCGGCATTGCCACACCATATGACCGACCTGTTTGAGCGCGAGGAGCGCTATTCAGTACTGCCGCAAGAGTTGCCCAAGGTGCAGGCATTTATTGCTGAAAATCTGCGCAAATAAGTATTTGGGAGCTCTTGTAAAAAACGCCGCAGTTGATGCGGCGTTTTTATTTGCGCAGAGCGGTATCTGATGATTGAATTTTTGCTCGCCAGCTCCACAAATACCTATAGCTTGGCAAATTACAGGAATTGCAGATGAACATAGTTGATATCAACCTCGAAAATGCACGCGAGTATTTAATAGATGAATCCTTCAAGCGCCCGGTGGTAGTGGATTTCTGGGCCGACTGGTGCGGGCCCTGTAAATCGCTGATGCCAATTCTGGAAAAGCTTGCCAACGAGTTCGCCGGTGCTTTTTTGTTGGCCAAGGTCAATGCCGATGAGATGGAGATGATCTCCTCCCAGTTCGGTGTGCGCAGCCTGCCCACGGTAATGGTGATGAAAGACGGTCAGCCGGTTGATGGCTTTACCGGCGCCTTGCCCGAGGTTCAGGTGCGCGAATTGCTTGATAAATACCTGCCCAAACCCTGGGAGGTTCCAGTGGCTGAAGCCCAGGCACTTATGGCGCAGGGACAATTTACCCAGGCTTTAGCGCTTCTGCGACAAGCGTTGGAGGCCTCTAAACAGCTGGCGAGTATAAGTCTGCTGATTGCCGAGTGCTATCTGGAGCTGAATCGCCTGGACGATGTCGAGGCACTTTTGGCAGCGGTGAAAATGGTTGATCAGGACGCCCATTACCAGCAGTTGAAGGCGCAGCTGGAGCTGCGTAAACAAGCGGCAAAAACTCCGCAGTTGGCGGCGTTGGAAGCGGCCTTTGCTGCGGCCCCCGAGGATTTGAATCTGCGTTACCAGTTAGCCATTCAGCTCTGTCAGGAATCCAATTTTCGCCCAGCGCTAGAGCATTTGCTGGAGATTCTGCGCAGGGACCGCAACCATGCCGAGGGCGAAGCGCGCAAACGCTATACCGAGATACTGACCAGCCTGGGTAAGGGTGACCCCCTGGCGATAGAGTTCCAGCGCAAGTTATTTACTTTGCTTTACTAGGCTTTACCTGCGGGTAAATAGTTTCAAGTTATAAAAAACGTTAAACTTGTCGAACTAATCTGTAATTCTTCACCCGAGAGGCGCGCTTGCCTGGGCGCGTATTAAGAGGCAATTTTTTCCGCATGATCAAACGCCTTTCCCTAATGCTGTTGTTGGGACTTGCCCAGTGTCTGGCGGGTTGCAACCACGATGAGCAGGCGTTACCCAAACCCTTGCCCAGCTTTGTTACGCGCGATGGCGACGCTCTGGTAATCAACCAGGGGGAAGTGCATTTGACGTTGTTGCCGCAAGTTGCCGCGCGGGTTAGCTCCCTGAAAATTGGCCGCCGCGAAATGATGTACCAGACAGCGCTGGATAAAATTGGCGACTGGGGAACCGTCCTTTGGTCCAGTCCTCAGGCGGAATGGAATTGGCCACCGCTTGTGGCGTTGGACAGCGCTCCCTACACCTTGGAGGCCAGGGCTAATCAGCTTGAATTTACCAGTGCCATAGATCCCAAAACCGGCTATCAGTTCAGCAAAATCTATGGCTTGGCGGGCAAGAGCGCCATAGCAATTACCTATAAAATTTATAACCACAGCAAGCAGACTAAACGGGTGGGGGCTATAGAGGTCAGCCGCTACCGGGCGGAAGGCCAGGTGTTGTTTCCCCAGGGAGAAACCCAGCCGGTGAGCGGAATTTTTTATCCCCTGGATATTCAAATTGCCAACGGCCTGGTGTGGTTTCCCTACGATGCCCAAAAAATCCGCGATGATCACCACAAGGTGATGATGGACGGCAAAGAGGGCTGGGTCGCCTATCGCGACAAAGGCTATCTGGTGATTAAACAGTTTGAGGACTTGCCGCCAGATGCGGTATCCGAGGGTGAGCGCGAAATCGAGATTTTCGCCCACGTTGATCACACCTTTATTGAAATTAAACAACAAAGTGCGGCTGAAACCCTGGCGCCAGGTGAATTCCTGACCTGGACAGTGCTCTGGCGCGCCCTCAAATTACCGCCCGAACTGCGCGGCGACATAGCCCCGGAAACCCTCGCCGATTTTGTTCGCGCCCAGCTTATGCAGCCTTAGCGGCGGTTCTTTTTGGTTTTTAGTTTGCGGATTCTATCCTGCTCTTCTTTCTCGGCTTTTTTGCGCGCTTCGGCTTCTGCATCTTCGGCCACTTCGCGCGCCGTCATCTGCGGTGTCTCCCAGCTGATGGGGCCCAGCAATCCCGCGCGGATTTCACTAATCAGCAGCGCCGCCACTTTTTGAATTTCCACTCCACCGCCTTTGCGGGTGCAGCCGCGGCGACGGCCAATTTCATCGAGGATTTCCTGATCTGTGTCGGGAATCTCGTCCAATTTATAGCGCTGCTTTAACGCCTCTGGATAGGCCCATTTCAGGTAATCGGCGGCGTAGAGAGCGATATCGGCATAATCAAACACTGTGTCTTTGATGGCGCCGGTAATGGCCAGGCGGTAGCCGCAGGAGGGTGGGGACAGCTTGGGCCATAAAAAGCCGGGGGTGTCGGTCAACAGAATACCGTTATCCAATTTAATTTTTTGTTGGGCCTTGGTAACCCCGGCTTCGTTGCCGGTTTTGGCGATGACGCGACCCGCCAGGGTATTGATAATCGTGGATTTGCCCACATTGGGAATGCCCATAATCATCGCCCGCGCCGGGCGCACTTCGCGCTGGCGCTCACCCACCAGGCTGGTTGCCACATTGAGCAGCTGGCGAATCTGCTCGGGCCGCTGTTGGCTGACCGGCAGGGCTTTAACGCCAATTTCCTGCTCCATTTTCTCCACCCACAATTGGGTGCTGCTGGGGTCGGCCAAATCGGCCTTGTTGAGCAGTTTGATCAAGGGTTTTTCGCCGCGCAAACTCGGCACCAGCGGGTTTTCGCTGGAGAAGGGGATGCGCGCATCTATGACTTCGATAATCACATCCACATGGGGCATGACTTCCGCAATTTCTTTGCGGGCCTTGTGCATGTGGCCGGGAAACCAGTTAATTGTACTCATGGAGGTATTACAGCGAGTCGAGTTTTTCGGTGGGATCAAAATGATGCAGCAGCAGGCAATTGCCGCTCTCTTCATCTTCACATATGGCGACAGAAACTGGGCCAAGTACAGCGGCGTAATCAGAGTCCTTGTACAAAACCTGATTCAAGTCGTGCCAGAGCAGCACCGGAAATTCGGTAAAAAAATTAAAACTTAACAACAAATTGCCTTTTTCCTCTATGGCGTCCACCTCGGGTGAGCGAATAGGGCGCACGCGAGCGAGAAAGGGTTCGCGCTCGAATTCGCGCGCAAATTTGGGTTGGATTTGAATGCTGATGCAGTGCATGGTGGTGACTCAACATTGAAGAGGGCGCAATTATACCTTGTTAAGAAGGATTAAACCCCGGCCTGTCCAATTTAGGCTGTAATCGGTTTCGGTTAAGATGTGGCTACCCTAAATCGCCAATGTTTTGAGTAACCATCTTGAGTTCACCGCTATTTCGTCCCCAGGCCCTGAGCATCTATCTATTGTTTTTTGCACTGGGTGCCGTTGGTGCTTTGGTAATTCCAAGCTTTAGTCTTTTTTTAGCTGAAGCCCTGGGGGTTAGGCCGTTGCTGGTGGGGTTGCCCTTCGCCGGCATAGCCTTGGCGAGTATTGGTTACAACCATTGGATTGGACACTGGTCTGATCAGCGCAGGGATCGCCGCCCGCTAATTGCCGGCTTTTGTCTGCTGGGTGCCCTGGCCTGTATGGTGTTTGCCCTATCGCGCAACTATTTGCTGGTGACGCTGACGGCGGTTTTGATTTTTAGCCTCGCGATGGTGGCCTATTCACAGCTGCTGGCTTTCAGCCTGGATTACGCCGAGTTGTTTTTGCCGCTGGAGCGCATCCCGCTGTTTAACGCCATCGTCAGGGCGCAGATTGCTTTTGCCTGGGTGGTGGGGCCGCCGCTGGGGTTTTTATTGGCAACGCGCTGCGGTTTCGCCTGGGCGTACGGAGCGGCGGCTGGTGTCTTTCTGGTGGTGGGCCTGGCCTGCCTGAAGTTTCTGCCCCAGTTACCTGCCAGGGTTCGCCATAGCACACTGGATAGACGTGATGGCGCTGCTGAAATTCCTGCGATCAATCAATCCTTAAGTCCAGCAGTCAAGCGTTCATTGGCGCTCTGTGTATTGGGTTTTTCGCTGTTGTGGGGAGTGAATAACGCCTATCTGATTAGCCTGCCGCTGCATCTCAAAAATGATTTGCAGCTGGACCCCAGTTGGATGGGCTGGGTAATGGGTACCACTGCGGCCCTGGAGGTGCCTTTTATGTTACTCGCAGGCCACTACGCAGCGCGCGTGGCGCTGATCCAGTTGATCCGCGCGGCTGGCTTGGCGGCGCTCTTGCTCTATTTGGGGGTTTATTGGGCTGATCAGCTGTGGCAATTATTTGCCTTGCAGTTGTGCAACGCCGTATTTATTGGTTTGCTCGCCGGGTTGGGCGTGTCGGTGGTGCAGGATTTATTGCCAGGTCGCTCCGGTGTCGCCTCGGCGCTCTACACCAATACCACGCATATAGGGAATCTGTTGAGCAGTTTGATGGTGGGTGTGGTAGCTGATGCCCTGGGTTACCACCAGGTATTTTTGGTTAATGTAGTCTTGGTGATAGTGGCAATCTGGGCCTTTGGGCAAGTCAAATCGGCGCGAGCACTTGGTGCGCAGAGCGCCGACTAATGACCTGGCTAGCAACTATTTTTGGGTGGCAACTATTTTTGGGCCGCAACTATTTGGGCTGCAACTATTTGGATAGCCATTAGCTGTTCGCTATTGCGCTAGTCTTCGTCTTCGAGCAATTTTTCCAGATCCTTGACACTCATGGTGTAGAGGCGGTGTTTAAGTTCCTGCTCGATTTTGGGCATCATGGTGGTGAGCACATCGTTAATAAGTTGTTGGCGCGAGGGATTGGATTTGTAATCCTTTGACTTATTCGTCCCCGTCATATTGGCATTGGTTGCAAAGTCATAGAGTGGTGGTGGGTTGTTGCCGTGCAGCCGGGCGCGGATGTGTTGGGGCAAAAACGGATTTTCACCCAGGGCTTTTACCTGAGGCCTGGCGGCGCTGTTGTTGATATGGGCAGGGGTTGCTGAGGTGGCGGTTTTGGAGGCGGGCTCTTGAAAGAGACTGGCGTCCAGCAGCTCGTCGAAGGCACCCTGCGTCTCGTCAAAAGCGCCCGATGGCTCGTCAAAAGCGCCTAGCGGTTCATCAAAAAGGGTACCCTGGCCGGGTAGTACCGATGGGTCCTGGCTAAGAGGAAAATGATTTTCGCTGGTCGGTTCCAGTTCTGTTTTATGGATATGGCTGGTCAATTCCTGCATCAACTGATGTTCCAGCTCCTGCAGCAGCGGAATATCGTCTTCTTCAAGCAGCAGTCCTTTTATGGACTCCAACTCCTGCAGAATTTCCTCTTTGGTTTTGTGGCTCTGGCTCATAGTGATTATTGCTGCTCTGTCCAAACAAAATCGCTTATTCAAGTTTCGGCGAAACTATTTTAATGGTTAATAAATCTGTTTCATTCTTTGGCGACGCTGAATAGATCTTTGACGAAGCTGAATCGGCGAGTTTACAAAGCTGTTGCTCAACCTAAATTACAGCTTACGTGTTTCTATACTGTGGCCATGGCTTTTGTAAAAACCGTAGCGCTCGCGGCTAAGCTGTAGCGATTGCGGCTCCTGCACCACAATTTCACTCAACCTTTGAAATTTGCCAAAGTATTCAGGTACGCGTGCACTCAGGTTAATTAACAGGCCCTGATGTGTGCCGGCCTGATTATTAAAGCTGATATCTACTTGGCCGGATTTGTCGCGCAGCAATTGATGGGGAATAAAACTCTCGGGTTTAAATGTCCAGAGCAACTCGTCGAATGCCTGGGCCTCTTCCCGGGTGTCCACTGCCACCAGTATGTCCATACCCATGCGCTGTACCTTTTCTATAAGGCGGCAGGCAAACAACCAGCGGGCTTCGCTGGTTGTTTCCGGCAGTACGTAAAAATCCACCTGGGGCATGGGCGCTATTTCACCTGGTTGAGCAGGTATTGCACCAACAGGCTTACCGGGCGACCAGTGGCACCTTTGGCGGCACCGGAGCGCCAGGCGGTGCCAGCTATGTCCAGGTGTGCCCAGGCAAACTTTTTGGTAAAACGCGACAGGAAACAAGCTGCCGTGATACTGCCAGCTTCGCGCCCGCCAATATTGGCCATGTCGGCGAAATTACTGTCCAATTGCTTTTGGTAGTCGTCCCACATTGGCATGTGACAGGCGCGGTCGCCCGCTTGCTCACCGGCGGCAAGCAGGGCCTTGGCCAGCTCGTCGTTGTTGCTGAATAAACCTGTGGCGTGGTTGCCCAGGGCAATAACGCAGGCGCCGGTAAGGGTGGCTATGTCCACTACCGTTTTGGGCTTAAAGCGCTCGGTGTAGGTGAGTGCGTCGCACAGGATCAGGCGACCCTCGGCGTCGGTATTGAGAATCTCAATGGTCTGGCCGGACATGGAAGTGACTATGTCACCCGGTTTGGTAGCCTTGCCGCCAGGCATATTTTCAGTGGCGGCAACCACACCTACCACGTTGATGGCCGGTTGCAGGGCAATCAGGGTTTGGAAGGTACCAAATACGCTGGCGGCACCGCACATGTCGTATTTCATCTCATCCATGCCCGGGCCAGGTTTAAGGCTGATGCCGCCGGTGTCAAAGGTAATGCCCTTGCCAACCAAGGCGTAGGGTGCTTCTTTTTTGTTGCCACCTTTGTAATCAAACACAATCAGTTTGGCTGGTTGATCGCTGCCGGCGGCGACCGAGAGCAGGGAACCCATACCCAGTTCGCGCATTTCTTTTTCTTCCAGCACTTTCACACTCAGGCTGGCTTGGCCGCGCGCCATCTGCCTGGCTTTATCGGCCAGGTAGGTTGGCGTGCAAATATTGCTGGGTAAGTCGCCCAGCTCACGGGTTAAATTGACGCCCTTGCCGATGGCGGCGCCGAGTTCCAGGCCTTTAGTGGCCGCAGCCACCTGGGGTTTGTCAACGCCGAGGGTAACTTTTTTAAGCGCCAGGCTAAGCTCTGCCGGTTTGCTTTTAAGGTGATCGGCGCGATAGTCCAACAGGCTCAGTGCCTCGGCCAGTTGGCGCGCTTGCCACTGGGTGTCATGGCCTTCAACCGCCAGATCGCCCAGGCACAGGCTAAGGTCGGCGGCCGGAGTAGGTTTGAGTGCGTCAGCAATTTTTTGAACCGCTTTGCGGAAATTATCGACACTCACTTTGCCATCTTTGGCAGGGCCCACGCCCAACACCAGCAGTCGTTGTGCGCTTATCCCTTGAGGGTTAATCAGCAATAATACCTGACCGGCCTTGCCGTGGAATTTTTCGCGCTTGAGCAGTTGCAACAGCTGCCCGGCATCGGCGTCATTAATGGCTTTCGCCGGGGCGCTAAGCTGCAGATTTTCGGCGCAGGTGACAATCAGGGCATCGCTGCTTTGCTTGATAGGGTCAACCACTTTTGCTGTGAATTGAATGCCAGAGGTTTTTGGGCTTTTGGCCGCTGCGGGTTTGGCGTTGGTCATTGTTTAACCTTTGATAATTAACCTGCAAGAGGAGTGAAGGGCGTCAACACAAATTTGGTTCAAGACAAATTAATGTTTGTGCGTGATAATGCCACATTTTCAGCGGCCCTTGGCACCAACAGGCAAGAAATAGAGCTTCAAAAGACGAGAATTAGCTTGCGCGATTTGCAACCTAATAGCGTTTCTGCCGGTCTAGCAGTAGGCTTGAATTCGGCTTGTCCGAGCTTGTCTTTTTTCTTACCAATTTGATGTTTAATTGCGCACAACGGGATTATTGAGTTGATCATATTTCGCTACCTGGCCCGCGACCTGGTGTATACAACACTGGCGGTAACGGCGGTGCTCTTTACGATATTTCTCACCAGTAAATTTAGCAGCTATCTGGACGATGCGGCGCAGGGCAAGCTGTCAGTCGATGTGCTTTTTACTCTGATCGGCTACCGCATGACCAGCTTGCTGGAGTTAATTCTGCCGCTGGGGTTTTATCTGTCAATTTTGCTCGCCTATGGCCGCATGTACATGGAGAGTGAAATGGTCGTGCTTTTTGCCTGCGGCACCAGCCCCGGCCAGCTGACGCGCATGACCCTGGTCCCCGCTCTGGTTGTCGCATGCCTGGTGGGTGCCTTCAGTTTTTGGCTGAGCCCGATTGGCGCTCAGTTTGCCGAGAAAACACTATCTGAACAGCGCAATCGCAGCGAGTTTGACAGCCTGCAGGAGGGGCGCTTTCAGGAGATGGG
>CBINKF010000038.1:0-11253 GCA_966251115.1 uncultured Cellvibrio sp. | reverse complement strand
AATGCCGCGCAGCTTTTTGGCAGTGCCGATATTATTTTTAAAGTGCAGCGCCCAGTGCTCACCGGGGAGGGTGAAATGGATGAGCTGGCGTTCTACAAGCGCGGTGCTGTGCTTATCGCCATGCTCGCACCCTACGCCGATCCCAAAGCGCTAAAGGCCTATGCCGAGGCTGGTGTAACGGCCATAGCGCTGGAGTTTGTGCCGCGCATTACCCGCGCCCAATCCATGGATGTACTCAGCTCCCAATCCAACCTCGCCGGCTACCGCGCCGTGCTCGAAGCCATAAATGTTTACGATCGCGCTATGCCCATGATGATGACCGCTGCGGGCACTATTGCGCCGGCGCGGGTGATGGTGCTGGGCGCCGGTGTGGCTGGCCTCCAGGCGATTGCCACCGCCAAGCGCCTCGGCGCTATCGTCAGTGCCACCGATGTGCGCGCCGCCTCCAAAGAGCAAGTGGAAAGCCTTGGCGGAAAATTTGTGATGGTGGAATCTGAGGAGACCAAGCAGGCCGAAACCGCTGGCGGCTACGCCAAAGAGATGAGCGATGACTACAAGCGCCGCCAAGCGGAATTGGTAGCCGAGACGCTGAAAAAGCAGGATATCGCCATTTGCACGGCGCTGATTCCCGGGCGCAAAGCGCCCACGCTAATCAACGATGAAATGGTGCACAGCATGCGCCCCGGCTCGGTAATCGTCGATCTGGCGGCAGAGCAGGGCGGCAATTGCACGCTCACCAAGCCAGGTGAAATTGTGGAGGTGAATGGCGTAACCATTATCGGTCTGTTTAATATCCCCAGCCGTTTGTCCGCCGATGCCAGCGCCCTCTACGCTAAGAATCTGCTCAATTATTTAACGCCGTTGATGGATAAAGAGTCCAAGCAGCTGGCGATTAACTGGCAGGATGAAATTGTCGCGGCATCGACTCTGGTGCGCGACGGCGCCATAGTACATCCCAGCTTTAAACCTGCCGATTCCACCAGCGCCAGCGCCGCTTAAGATCAGCGCAATCTGAAATAAGGAGCAAAAAATGGAAGCCCATTTTGTGTCACAGCTTTCGATTTTCGTGCTGGCGATTTTTGTCGGCTACTACGTAGTCTGGAGTGTAACCCCAGCACTGCACACACCGCTGATGGCGGTGACCAACGCAATTTCCAGTGTGATTATTGTGGGCGCGCTTATCGCGGTTGGCCCGCAGGGTGTCACCCTTTCCAAGGTGCTTGGCTTTTGCGCCATGGTGCTTGCCTCCATCAATATTTTTGGTGGCTTCACCGTAACGCAGCGCATGCTCGCCATGTACAAAAAGAAAGATAAAAGCCAATAAATCACTGGATAACTATTATGAACGCCACAGCTCAGAGTTTTACGTCGCTCGCTTATCTGGTGGCCGCGGTGATGTTTATTCTCGCCTTGCGCGGCTTGTCTTCCCCGGAATCTTCGCGCCGCGGCAATATGCTCGGCATGCTGGGTATGCTCATCGCCGTGGGCACCACTATCCTCAGCCCGGCGGTCACTTCCTATGGCTGGATTTTTATCGCCCTCGCCATAGGCGCTGTCATCGGCATTTTTATCGCGCGCAACATCGCCATGACAGCTATGCCGCAATTGGTTGCTGCGTTTCACAGTCTGGTGGGTTTAGCTGCAGTCTTGGTCGCCGGTGCTGCCTTTAGCAATCCATCGGCGTTTGGCATTTTGTCGGCAACGGGTGAAATTTTTGTCTCCAGCCGCATAGAGATGGGCCTGGGTGTAGTGATTGGCGCAATTACTTTTTCCGGCTCGGTAATCGCCTTTACCAAATTGCAGGGGCTGGTCTCCGGCAAGCCAATCGTGTTTGCCGGCCAGCATCTACTCAACGCACTTATAGGTGCGGTGATTGTTGGTTTGATTGTTTATTTCTGCCTGCACCAAGCGCCCTGGGTATTCTGGAGTATGGCCGCGCTGGCGTTTTTAATCGGCTTTTTACTGATTATTCCTATCGGTGGTGCCGATATGCCGGTGGTGGTGTCCATGCTTAATTCCTACTCGGGTTGGGCCGCTGCAGGCATAGGTTTTACACTTCATAACGATGCCCTGATAGTAACTGGTGCTTTAGTCGGTTCTTCCGGGGCGATACTTTCCTATATCATGTGCAAGGGCATGAACCGCTCCTTTTTTAACGTCATTTTGGGTGGATTTGGTGCAGATGCCACAGCCGCTGTAGCCGGGACCACAGAGGATCGCCCGGTAAAACAGGGCAGTGCCGAAGATGCCGCCTTTATTATGAAAAACGCCGGCTCGGTCATCATAGTGCCCGGTTACGGTATGGCGGTGGCCCAGGCCCAGCACGCGCTGCGCGAAATGGCCGATGAGCTTAAACATGCCGGTGTTAAAGTCAGCTACGCCATTCACCCGGTGGCAGGGCGCATGCCCGGCCATATGAATGTGCTTTTGGCCGAAGCCAATGTGCCCTACGATGAAGTGTTTGAGCTGGAAGATATTAACAACGAATTCCAAACCGCCGATGTTGCCTTTGTTATTGGTGCCAACGACGTAACCAATCCGGCGGCTAAAACCAATCCGCAGAGTCCGATTTTTGGCATGCCCATTTTGGAAGTGGAAAAAGCGCGCACGGTACTCTTTGTTAAGCGCTCCATGGCCTCTGGCTACGCCGGTGTGGAAAACGAATTGTTCTTTAAAGATAACACCATGATGTTGTTTGGCGATGCCAAAAAAATGGTGGAGTCCATTGTTAAGAACATTGACTGAGTTGTGTGGTATTTGTGCGCCTCCTTTGGGGGCGCTGTTTTTTTAACAGATATCCAATTTACGCTGCGCTAGCAGCACCGACAATAACGAGAACTGCCTATGTTGTATTGCCAAAACTGGCGGCCCGCCTGGAGTAAATGGATTGCTGCCAGCCTGCTTGTAAGTTCGCTGTTGGGTTCGCTTGCAGGTTGCAGCGGCCACGAAAAAGTCAAAGTGCTCAAGCTGGGCCACAACCTGGACCAAACCACCTCGGTACACAAAGCCATGGTCTTTATGGGTGAGCGATTGCAGCAGCTGTCGGGTGGCAGTATGCGCATCGATGTCTACCCCAGCGGCCAATTGGGCTCCGAGCGCGAGTTGATTGAATTGCTGCAAATTGGCAGCCTGGCCATGACCAAAGTGTCTGCCAGCCCCATGGAAGGCTTTGTGCCGGAAATGAAAATTTTCTCCATCCCCTACGTGTTTCGCAACGAAAAACATTTGTGGACATTTTTGCGCAGCCCGGTGGGCAAAGCGCTGCTGGAAAAAGGCGAAAGCAAGCGTCTGCGCGGCCTGGGCTATTACGATGCCGGCAGCCGCAGTTTTTACAGCGACTGCGGAACCCATAGAAAAACCCGCTGACCTCGCCGGTTTAAAAATTCGTGTACAGGAGAGCCAAACCTCGGTGCGTATGATTCAAGCGCTGGGCGGTTCGGCCACCCCTATTGCCTGGGGTGAACTGTATACCGCGCTGCAGCAGGGCGTTGTCGATGCCGCCGAAAATAATCCCCCCAGTTTTTATCTCTCCAAGCATTTTGAAGTTTGTAAAAAATACACGCTCGATGAACACACCTCGGTGCCGGATGTGCTGCTAATCAGCAGCTATGTGTGGAGCACCTTGACTACACAGCAACAAGCCTGGCTGCAACAGGCAATGGACGAGTCTGTGGATTACCAGCGCAAACTCTGGGCCGAGGACACTCAGCGTTCGCTCGATGCCGTTAAAGCGGCAGGTGTCGATGTGATCTACCCGGACAAGGCGCCCTTCGAGCAAAAAGTGCAGGAGATGCACGAGACTTACAAAGACGAACCCGTCTATAAAATTATGCAGTACATTCACAACCTGCCCGATGACCAGCCCAACAACCAACTCAACAGCCAACTCAACGAGGAGTGATGCCATGTTTTTAGTTAAATTGGATCAGCTGCTCAAGTTGGTACTTATGTTGTTAATGGCCGCCATAGTGGTGGATGTTAGTTGGCAAGTGCTGTCGCGTTTTGTGGTGGGCCACCCCAGCTCGGTTACTGAAGAGATAGCGCGCTTTTTATTAATCTGGATTGGCCTGCTCGGCGCCGCCCTGGCGTTTCGCAATCACGCGCATTTGGGCCTGGATATAGTGGTAAGCAAATTTGCGCATCAGGGTCGCTACCTGGCCGAGCTGGTTGCGCAAATTATTTGCTTTATATTTTCCGCTTGGGTCATGGTTTATGGCGGCTTTGAGCTGGTAAAACTACAGCTGGATTTGGGCCAAACCTCGGCTGCGCTGGAATGGAAAATGGGTTATGTCTACAGCGTAATTCCGCTGTCGGGCCTGCTTATTTGTATTTACGCACTGGACAATATTCGCACGGCGCGTACGCGCACTGCAGTTGTCGGCCATTCAGCGTCCATAGATTAATAACAAGAGGCCCCCCATGGAACTTTCGATAATTGTTTTATTGGTCAGCTTCGCGGTTTTGCTGTTGCTGAATGTCCCCATTTCTATTGGCATAGGTGTGGCCACCCTGCTCACTATGCTGTTTACCATTGACCCCTATCCGGCGGTAATTACTATTGCCCAGCGCATGGCCAGTGGGATCAACTCCTTTGCACTTTTAGCCATTCCTTTTTTTGTGCTTTCAGGGATTTTAATGGGCCGCGGCGGTATCGCCCATCGCCTGATTGAGTTCGCCAAAGTAATTTTTGGCATGGTGCCCGGTGGCTTGGCGTTTGTGAATATTATTAGTTGCACGCTGTTTGGTGCCATCTCTGGTTCCGCAGTGGCGGCGACATCGGCCATTGGCGGCTTTATGGTGCCGGTCATGGAAAAAGAGGGCTACGATCGCGCTTTTAGCGGCGCGGTAACGGTTACTGCCGCCACCACCGGCCTGCTCATTCCACCGAGCAATATTTTAATTGTCTATTCACTGGCTTCCGGCGGTGTTTCTATTGCCGCCCTGTTTATTGCCGGCTATTTACCGGGCTTGCTGTTAATGGCCGGGCTGATGGTGGTGTGCGGCCTTTACGCCAAAGCCAAGGGCTATCCTACCGGGGAGCGCATCGGTCTAAAAGCGGCGGTTAAAAAAACCCTGGATGCCATCCCCAGTTTGGCATTAATTGTCATTGTGATCGGCGGCATTATCAGCGGTTACTTTACCGCCACCGAAGCCAGCGCCATCGCGGTTATCTATTCACTGCTACTCGCTGTTGTATTTTATCGCCAGGTAAAAATTTCCGAATTGCCGGAAATTTTAGTCAAGTCGGTGGAGACCACGGCCATTGTTATGTTGTTGATCGGCACCTCCTCGGCCATGTCCTGGATTCTCTCCTACGAAAATATTCCGCAAACCATTAGCGAGGGCCTGTTGGCGTTAACTGATAATCCGATTGTGATTTTGCTGATCATCAATTTGATTCTACTGGTGGTGGGGATCTTTATGGATATGACGCCTGCCGTGCTGATTTTTACCCCCATCTTTTTACCGGTAGTAACCAGCCTGGGCATGTCGCCCCTGCACTTCGGTATCATGATGGTGCTCAACCTCTGTATCGGCTTGTGTACCCCGCCGGTGGGCAGTGTGCTCTTTGTCGGTTGCGGTATCGCAAAAACCACCATTGCGCAAATGATGCGCCCGCTGCTGCCCATGTATGCCGCTATGTTTGTGGTGTTGCTATTGGTCACCTACATCCCCTGGATCAGCGAAGTTTTACCGCGCGCTGTTGGACTTTATTAATTAGTTAATGCCGGGTTTTTATGAAGATTGAACACTTCGCCGTAAATGTTGCCGACCCTGAGGCTATGGCCGCCTGGTATGTACAGCACTTGGGTTTGCAAGTGGTGCGCAAGCTTGACGGCGGCCCGCGCACCCATTTTTTAGCGGACGACTCGGGCGATGTAATGTTGGAAATTTACAACAACCCCCCCGATCAAGTGCCAGATTACGCGAGCATGAATCCGCTGTTGCTGCATATCGCTTTTGTGTGCGAAACCCCAGTGGAAACGCGCGCGCAATTAGAAGCGGCGGGCGCGAGCTATGTTGAAGAAGTACTGATAAAAGATGGCTCGCACCTGGTAATGATGCGCGATCCCTGGGGGTTGGCGATTCAGCTGTGCAAACGCGGCCAGAAAATGCTGCGCTGTCAGCAGTAAATACCTGAGATAAAAAAGCCATACACAAATTAATGTGCATGGCTTTTCCCAGCGCCCGAAAAAAACGGGCGAGAATTTAAGGCCTAGGCGCCGAGTTCTTTAGCAAAAATTTCAGCATCGATCACGGCACCGCGGTGGCGAATGATTATGCCGGCACAGCGAATACCTTGAGCGGCTGCTTGCTCGGGGGATTTGCCTTGCAGGCGCGCCGCCAGGTAGCCGGCATTAAAGGTATCGCCAGCACCTGTGGTATCCACTACACCCTGCACAGGTTTAACCGGTACGCGGCTTTCGCCGTTGGGCGTGATAATGATGGCATCTTCAGCGCCGCGTTTTAGCACCAGTTCGCGCAGGCCAAATTTGGCATAACGGGATTTGCAGCCATCGACACTGCCATCGCTCCACAACAGGTCTTCGTCGTCGAGTGTCAGCAGTGCTATGTCGGTGTACTGCATCATCGCCAGCATGGCCTCTTGTGCTTCGGCTTTATCAGCCCACAAACGCGGGCGATAGTTGCTGTCGTAAGCAATGGTCACGCCCTGCTGGCGCAGTTGCTGCAGCACCTTATACAAATGCTGGCGCGAGGCCTCGCCAATAATGGCCAGGGTGATGCCGCTCAGGTAAACGCAGTCGTAACCCGCCAGTTGCTGGCACAGGTCGGCGCTGGCGTATTCGGTGGCAAACAGTTCGCGTGCAGGCGCCTCTTTGCGCCAGTAAAAAAATTCGCGTTCGCCATCGGGGCTGTTGCGAATAATGTACAAACCAGGCGAACGACCGGGGATTTGTTTAATCAAACCGGTGTTAATGGATTCGCTCGCCATGCGCTGTAAAATAATGTCGCTGTAAGGGTCTTGGCCGAGTTGAGTGACATAGCTGGTTTCCAGCCCCAAACGGGACATGTATACAGAGGTGTTATAAGTATCGCCGGCAAAAGAAAGGGCCATCAGCTCTTTTCCGGGATGCTCCTGAGTGGGGAAGGGCGCAAGCTCAAGCATGACTTCGCCAATTGCTGCAATGTTTGCCATGGAATTTATCCGCTAAAAAGGTGGTCGATTCTGCTTTTTTAATAGGTGATGTTAATCAGTCGTAAAAACACTTTGCCGAATGGGTAAAAATATAGCATTTGTTGAACATGATGAATACGCTAAATTTTAGTAGCTGACAAAGAACATCTGTAATTATCAATCAAACAAATGGCTATCAAGTAATTTGTTAATCGCGAAATATAAAGGCGATTACACATGGGTTTTAAAAATATATTTTCTATTTGCCGTTAAGTATTAGGTGACTTCATGAATCGTTTAAGCCAACTCACCCTCGCCCAATTGCCTGCCGATGTACAGCGTCCCGACTATCAGCGCAGCGCTGTAAAGCCAGGCATAGTTCATTTGGGCATAGGAGCGTTTCATCGCGCCCATCAGGCATTTTATACCGAGGCGGTGCTAAATCAGTTTGGCGGCGATTGGGGTATTATAGGTTGCAGCCTGCGCTCACCCAGTGTACGCGATCAGCTGGCTCCCCAGGATTGCTATTACACCCTGGTGGAGCGCTCTGGTGAGGGTGAAAAGCTGCAGTTGATAGGTGCGGTGCAGCAAACCCTGGTGGGGCCGGAAGATCCCGTCGCGCTGGTGGAAATTATGGCGGCAAATAATATTAAAATTATTTCGCTCACGGTAACGGAAAAAGGCTATTGTCACGATCCCGCCAGCGGCAATTTAAACCTGCAACATCCGGATATTGTCCACGACTTACAAAACCTTGCTGCACCCAAATCCGCCATTGGCTATATGGTGGCGGCGCTAAAAAAGCGCTTCGAAAAAAATGGCAAAGGCCTAACCCTGCTTAGCTGCGACAACCTGCCCAATAATGGCGAAGTGGTAGAAAAAGTTGTCACCCAGTTTGCACAGCAAATTTCTCCGGAATTGGCTGCCTGGATTAAAACTCACGCTGCATTTCCCTCCACTATGATTGATCGCATAGTGCCGGCCACCACTGAACAGGACCGCGCGGAAATAGAGGCGCGTATCGGCCTGCGTGACGAAGGCATGGTGGTGTGCGAACCCTTCTCCCAATGGGTGATAGAAGACAAGTTCGCCGACGGTCGCCCGGCCTGGGAAAAAGTCGGCGCACTTTTGGTAAAAGATGTGCGCGTATTTGAAAAAATCAAATTGCGTTTACTGAATGGTGCCCACTCCACCATGGCTTACACCGGCTACCTCTCTGGCTTTGAATATATCGCCGAGGTGATGGAGCAACCCGCCTTCGTCAATATGGTAAAAACCTATATGGCACGCGAAGCGGGCGAAACTGTTGTGGCGCCCGAGGGCTTTGATATAGAGGCCTATAAACAACAGCTGCGCGATCGCTTCTCCAATAAAGCACTTAAACATCGCACCTGGCAAATAGCTATGGACGGCTCGCAAAAATTACCCCAGCGTTTGCTGGAGACATTGCGCGAGCAATTGGCGGGCAATGGCCATATAGATATCCTCTGCCTGGGTGTGGCCGCCTGGATTCGCTATGTGTCGGGTGTGGATGAACAGGGCAACCCTATAGAGGTGTCTGATCCCCTTGCCAAAGAATTGCGCGCTTGTTGCGATGCGAACCGGGGTGATCCGGTTGCAATGGTCAAAGCGGTAGTGGCTATTGCTAAGGTGTTTGGCGACGACTTGCAGCACAATCAATTGTTTGTCGATACCACCACCAAATGGTTGGAAGCCTTTTACGCGCGAGGTGTGCTCGCCAGCATCAAAACACAATTTGCATAAATTAACGGCAGAGAGGCGGGCGCAAGCTCGCCTTTTTTGTTAGTGGAGAATGAACCCTATGATTAAGCAAATGCTTAAAGCCGGTGTCATTGCCGGGTTAGGTATTTTTATCGGCGGCTGCGGTATCGGTTACCAAAAAGATTCAATGGAGGATTACGCGGCGTCAGTCATCAATGATGGTGGTGCGAATCACTACGCCAGCATAGCCCAGGCCCTGTCTGCTGCACCGGATAACTCAACCCGGCCCTTTAAAATATATTTACCGGCAGGTAACTACTACGAAAAAATTACCATCGACAAACCCAACATCCAGCTTATAGGTGCAGGCCAGAACAAAACGCGCATTTATTTTGATGCCTATGCCGGTCAGCGGGACCCCCAGGGCAATCCATGGGGAACATTTCGCTCAGCGACGGTAACCATTACCGCGCCCAGGGTACAACTGAACAATCTCACCATAGAAAACAGTTTTAACTTTTTAGCCAATGATGCCCTGGATAAAGATAACGTGAATCGCATTAATGGCACCCAGGCAGTGGCCCTGACCTTGGACGGTGCGAGCGATAAATTTGTGGGACGTAATATCAGCTTATTGGGCTACCAGGATACGCTTTACGCCAACGCCGGTCGCGCCTGGTTTGATAACAGCTTGATCGCCGGTAATGTGGATTTTATTTTTGGTAAAGGCAATGCCCTGTTTACCGATTGTGAAATTAAAAGCCGCCCCCGCGCGCAAAGCGGCAGCCCCCAAGGTTACCTGGTAGCGCCCAGCACGCACATCAGCAGCGACTATGGTTTTACCTTTATCAATTGCAAACTGACACGCGCTGCCAATGTGCCCGACAATTCCACCGCCCTCGGCCGCCCCTGGCACCCCACCACCAACTTTCCCGACGGCCGCTATGCCGATCCAAACGCAATTGGCAAGGCAGTATTTATAAATTGCTGGATGGACGCGCATATAAATAAAGAAGCCTGGTATCCCATGGGTGGCACCCAGCGCGACGGCACCAAGGCCCCCTTCTACCCAGAGGATGCACGCTTTTACGAATACCAAAGTTCCGGCCCAGGCGCAGCAATTAACACCAAGCGCCGACAACTCACCGACCAGCAAGCCGCCGAATACACAGCATCCAAAATATTGGGTGAAGCCTACAAAAAATAGCGGATGATACGCTAAAAAATCTTTCGCCCAGGCAACATCAGGTCACGATAAGCGTCAGGTGCTGGATTTACACCATGTAAAATCAAAAACATTGTCTAATATCAATGGGTTACACTTTTTATAAAAGTGATATGCGGCTTAGCTTTTCAAGCCCTGCCGTTTTTACCATTTTTGATAAACGGCGGCCGCAACGCTAAGTAATTGAATTATCTTTAAATTGCGTTAATCTTTGAAAATTATTATCTGATAAACGGCAAGGTGATATACGGCCGCCGCCGTTTAATAAACTGTTAAATGTCATCATGAATAAATTACCATCAAAAGAAGAAATGCAGGCTCTGATCAAGAAAGAGATTGAAGCGATGGAGCCCGGGCTTAAGGAGTATGCTTCTTCCATTCTGATCCCATTGAAGAGAAAGGTACTTAAGTGGGAATATGGAAACGACGAAGAATTTCCTGCTTGGGAATTCGCTGATTTTGGTGAGCGTAATGTTGGTGCTGCTTATTGCTTGGGTGGTCATGGCGTCAATGGAGATAATTGGGGTCTAATTTTTACCAATGACGATTACTTTGGTATGGATTGTGGTTGGTATAGTAGTTTCAAAGAAATGCTGACTGATGGTTGGTATGAAAAAAACATTTAACAAGGCCAGGCACATTCGCCCACTACATGGGCTGGACCTCCGCACTGCATGCTCCGGCCTGTGCTGGCGGCGTTAACTTAATATGAAACTAGAACATATTACATTTAAAGAAAATCAGAAGCCGAACTTCGAAGGTCTTGAATTTGAAGTCCCTAACTATTTGAAATCTATTCTTTCACAAATCAATGGTTATATTCAGTACACCGGGGGTTTTCACCTCAGGGGAATTTGTGAAATTCCTGAATGGCATAGCTTGCAAGAGGTAATGCACGGAAAGTTTTCACTTCATACAAAATATCCAAGCCTTCTAAAAACGGATTTACTCTTTGCTCAAGATTGCATGGCTGATCAATTATTTCTACGTAGCGGTAATGTATATAAGCTTTACTCGGAAAGCGGAGAAATCGAATTGTTAGAAACCTCAATTGAAGAATTTTTCGCTAATTACACAGTGAATCCGGTAGAGTATCTTGGTTTAGAACCTCTGCTCCAATTTCAAAATGAAGGTAAAAATTTAAACCCAGGTGAAGTTCTATGCGCAT
>CBINKF010000037.1:0-11389 GCA_966251115.1 uncultured Cellvibrio sp. | reverse complement strand
GTTGGGTATTCCCACTTTTATGGGGGCCTGGGGTTATAGCTGGTTGGTGTCTGCTGACGGTGGTAGTTCGATGGGCGGCGAAAGCCAGAGCTGGACCCGTTTACTGTCTGAAAAAGACTCAGAATTAGAAAAAGAGCGCAACGCTTCGGAAGCGCAGATCACTGCACTTACCTCCAAAGTCGCTGAACTTCAGGCCAGATTAATACGTTTGGATGCCCTTGGCGAAAAGTTGACGGCAGCGGCGAACCTTGATCAGGGTGAGTTTGATTTTGGTCAGGTGCCTGCCATAGGCGGCCCCTCGCATTCAAGCCCCGATCAAGCCTATTCCGCACCCGATGTACTCTCCAGTATCGATAGTCTCTCCTCGCAAATAGATATGCGTGAGCAGCAGCTCAATTTTATTGACCTGCTGCTGTCGAATCGCGACCTGTTGCAGGACGCGGTAGTTGCGGGCGCACCCGTTGCCCATGCGCGCATGACCTCGGGTTTTGGTTACCGTGAAGACCCTTTTACCGGCCATCGCGCCTTCCATGCGGGTATAGATTTTGGCGCCCCTGAAGGCACTAAAGTAAGCAGTGTTGCCGCCGGAGTGGTTAATTGGGCAGGACGCCATCCCGAATACGGCAACATGGTTGAAATTCGCCACGGTAATGGTTTGGTAACTCGCTATGCGCACAACAAAACGCTGTTGGTTAAAGCTGGCGATGTGGTAAAAAAAGGGCAGGTTATTGCGCTGTCCGGAACCACTGGTCGCTCCACCGCTCCGCATGTTCATTTCGAAGTGTATAAAAATGGCAGGGTGGTCGATCCTGCCTCTTATATACGTCGCACCACTCGCTAAAACTCCATCCCTCAGGTGTTAGGGCAACTTTAGCAAGCCACTTGCTTTAGTTCTCGCCTTCCTATTTACTTGCCAGCCTTAGTCGTCCCTTAGGATCGGGCCTGATTTAAGGCTGCGCCTCGTTAATTCGCTAGTTGATAATGGTATAAAAAATGATCGGTAAGTTAGTAAAAGCCATTTTTGGTTCAAAAAATGAGCGTGAACTTAAGCGCATGGGCAAAGTGGTTGTGCAAATCAACGCCCTGGAACCGGAAATGCAAAAGCTCAGCGACGAGCAGCTCAAAGCGAAAACCGAGGAGTACCGCGCGCGCTACGCTCAGGGTGAATCCCTTGAGCAACTCCTGCCCGAAGCTTTCGCCACAGTGCGCGAAGCAGGTCGTCGCGCACAGGGGATGCGCCATTTTGATGTGCAATTAATTGGTGGCATGACTCTGCATGAAGGGTGCATTGCCGAGATGCGCACCGGTGAAGGCAAAACTCTGGTCTCCACGCTTCCGGCATATTTGCATGCCCTGTCCGGTAAGGGCGTGCACGTAGTTACTGTGAACGATTATCTGGCCAGCCGCGATGCCAACTGGATGCGTCCCATCTTTGAATTTTTAGGTATGAGCGTTGGTGTTATTCAATCCATGCAGCCGCCGCATATCAAACGCATGGCCTACACCTCCGACATTACTTATGGCACTAATAATGAATATGGGTTTGATTACCTGCGCGACAATATGGCGCTCAGCAAACAGGATCGCGTTCAGCGCCCACTGAATTTTGCGATTGTCGACGAAGTTGACTCCATTTTAATTGACGAGGCGCGCACCCCGCTTATTATCTCGGGTGCTGCAGAAAACAGTGCAGACCTTTACCGCCGCATGAATCAGATGGTGCTGAAATTAAAGCGCCAGGAAGATAATGGCGAAGAAGGTGAGCGCTTGGTGGTGACAAAAGCTGGTGATTTTCGTGTCGATGAAAAATCGCGTCAGGTAGAGCTGACCGAAGAGGGGCATCAGCATGTTGAAGACCTGATGATTAAAGCGGGTTTGTTGCAGCCAGAGCAAAATCTCTACGCCGCCAATAATCTATCGCTCTTGCATCACGTGAATTCGGCCCTGCGCGCCCATGCGCTTTTTCATTTGGATGTTGAGTACATAGTGCAGGAAGGTCAGGTGGTGCTTATCGACGAGCACACCGGTCGCACTATGCCCGGTCGCCGTTTGTCGGAGGGCTTGCACCAGGCGATTGAAGCTAAAGAAGGCGTCGAGATTCACAGCGAAAGCCAGACCCTGGCTTCCACAACTTTCCAGAATTATTTCCGTCTCTACCCGGTGCTGTCGGGAATGACTGGTACTGCCGATACCGAGGCCTATGAATTCCGCGAAATCTACGGTTTGAATGTGGTGGTTATTCCAACCAACCGTCCGGTTCAGCGTATTGATCTCAATGACAAAGTATATCTGTCGCTCGAAGAAAAATATCTGGCGATTGTTGAGGATGTAAAAGCCTTCCAGGCCAAAAACGCGCCGGTGCTGGTGGGAACCGCGTCTATTGAAACCTCCGAGGAAATGTCGCGTCGCCTGACCAAAGCGGGTATCACGCATCAGGTTCTCAACGCCAAGTTTCACGAGAAAGAGGCAGAAATTATTGCGCAAGCGGGCCGCCCGGGAGCAGTGACTATTGCCACCAACATGGCGGGCCGCGGTACCGATATTATGCTTGGTGGCCGCTGGGAGTCCGAAGTGGCGCAGCTGGACAATCCATCGCAAGCGCAAATCGATGCGATTAAGGCCGAGTGGAAAACCCGGCACGAGACAGTGTTGGCTGCCGGTGGTTTGCATATTGTGGGCACTGAGCGTCACGAGTCGCGCCGTATCGACAATCAGCTGCGCGGCCGCGCTGGTCGTCAGGGCGACCCGGGGGTTACCCGTTTTTATTTGTCGCTGGAAGACAACCTGATGCGAATCTTTGCCTCAGAGCGTATGCGCAATTTTATGCAGGCTCTGGGTATGGAGAAGGGCGAAGCGATTGAGCACCGCATGGTCAACAACGCCATTGAAAGTGCGCAGCGTAAAGTCGAAGGGCGCAACTTTGATATCCGTAAACAATTGCTCGAATTTGACGATGTTGCCAATGATCAGCGCCAGATTATTTACCACCAGCGCAATCAATTGCTGGAGGCGGAAAATATTCGCGATACAGTTACCGCTGTGCGCGATGAAGTGGTCGATAATCTCATTAGCAGCTATATTCCTCCGCAATCCATTGAGGATCAGTGGAATATCGCCGGACTGGAAAAGCAAATCGAGTCGGATTTCGGGGTGCAGTTGCCCATTCGCAAATGGCTGGAAGAAGACAAGCGCCTGCACGAAGAGCCGCTGCGTAAAAAGCTGCTCGAACTTATTCAGGCTGGCTATGACGCCAAGTGCGAACGCGTTGGCGATATAATGCTGGAAATTGAAAAGCAGGTGATGTTGCAAGTGTTGGACAACGCCTGGAAAGAACACCTGGCAGCCATGGATCACTTGCGTCAGGGTATTAATCTGCGCTCCTATGCACAGCGCAATCCCAAGCAGGAATATAAACGCGAAGCGTTCGAATTATTCCAGCAACTACTGGGTCGCGTAAAACACGAAACCATTCATTTGCTGGCGCGTGTTGAGCCAATTACGCGCGAGCAGATGGAGGCCATGGAGATGCAGCGCCGCGAAGAACTGGCGCGCCAAAAAATGCAAATGCGCCATGACGAACTGAGCGGCTTGGGTGAGCCCCAGCCACAGGAACAGCGCGGTATGAACCCCGTGGTGCGCGAAGGTCGTAAAGTGGGACGCAACGATCCCTGCCCCTGCGGATCGGGCAAAAAGTTTAAAAACTGCCACGGGCAGTTGGAGTAGTAAAAACGCAACGGGCCAATTTAGATTGGCCCGTTTAGCATGGGCGACAAAATTTTCTCAAGTTAATGGCGAGCATTGATTATGGCAGTCGGTGAATATCCTTTTCCGCAAATGCACCCGATAAAAGGTGTGAAATTAACCTCGGTGAGTGCGGGCATTAAAAAAGTCGGGCGCCGCGATGTTGTGCTGTTTGAGCTGGCGGAAGGCTCCAGTGTTGCAGGGGTATTTACCCAAAATGCTTTTTGCGCGGCACCGGTAACTGTCTGCCATGAACATTTAAGTAAAGCGCCAATTCGCTATCTGATAATCAACTCTGGCAATGCCAATGCCTGTACGGGTGAACAGGGCCTGGCAGATGCGAAGGCAACATGCGCAGCAATTGCGCAGCAAGCTGGTGTGCAAACCGAGCAAGTATTGCCATTCTCTACAGGTGTGATCGGTCAGCCGCTGCCAGTACAAAAAATTCTGGCGGTGATTCCTGAGGGACTGACCAAGGTGACCGAATCTGGTTGGGAGGATGCAGGGGCCGGTATTATGACTACCGACACACGCCCTAAGGGTTTTAGTCAGCAGCTGGTTTATCAGGGCCAGACTATTACCGTAAACGGTATTTCGAAAGGTGCAGGCATGATCAAGCCCAATATGGCTACCATGCTGGGCTATATCGCCACTGATGCCAAGATTGCTCAACCAGTGCTGCAACAGATTTGCCGCGAGGCTGCCAACAAGTCATTTAACCGCATCACTATCGATGGCGATACTTCAACCAATGACTCCTGTATTTTAATAGCCACAGGTCAGGTGGATTTGCCCGAAGTGGCGCAAGCCAGCGGCGAGCTTTATGAACAGCTGCGCAGGCTTATTATCTCTGCCTTTGAATATTTGGCTAAAGCTATAGTGGCCGATGGTGAGGGCGCAACCAAATTTGTGACTGTTGCTGTATCCGGCGGAGCCAATCAGCAGGAGTGTCTGGATGTGGCTTACGCGGTTGCTCACTCGCCACTTATTAAAACGGCGCTGTTTGCCTCAGATCCAAACTGGGGACGCATAGTGGCGGCGATTGGCTATGCTGGTGTACCCAATCTGGATGCCAATAAAGTTCGCGTGCACCTCAATGATGTGTTGATCGTTGAAAATGGTGGCTGCGCAGCCAGTTATACCGAAGAACAAGGGCAGGGGGTAATGAACCAGGCGGATATTGGTATTTTTATCAACCTGGGTCGAGGTGATGCTGCAGAAACCCTGTGGACTACCGACCTTTCCTATGAGTACGTGCGTATTAACGCCGACTATCGCTCTTAAGCTAATTCAGGTTATGGCTAAATTGGTTCATGTCGCCGTGGGGGTTATACAAAACCCTCGCGGCGAAATTTTTATTGCACAGCGTGCCGCCACAGCCCACCAGGGTGGGCTTTGGGAGTTTCCAGGGGGCAAGTTGGAAGCCGGCGAAACCACACCTCAGGCGTTGACGCGCGAGCTGCGCGAAGAGTTGGCCATTGAGGTGGAGACCTGTGCGCCGCTGATTCAAATTCGCCATGATTATCCTGATAAATCTGTGTTACTGGATGTTTACCGGGTAACGCAATTCCGCGGTGAACCGGTTGGCAACGAGGGGCAGCCAGTGCGCTGGGTCACCCCGGCGCAGCTCTCCCATTTTGAATTTCCTGCGGCTAATCGCCCCATTATCAAAGCCATTACTCTGGAGGAGCGCATGGCTATTAGCGGCGCCTTTGCGGCGGCTGATGACCTGCTGGTGGCCATGCAACGCCTGCGTAATTGGGGCTTGGGGCAACTGATTTTGCGCACCGATAATAAATCCCGGTTTGTCGATACCCAGTTTATGGCGAGGGTGACGCAGGGCGCAGCTGACTTGCGTTTACAGCTGCAGCTAAATACTTCACCGCAAAATTTTTTCCTCTGGCAAGCTCAGCAAAGTGAAGATAGATCGGCATCACTACTTGGTTTGCATTTGAGCGCGCGTGAGCTGGCATTAGTGGAGGCACGGCCTATAGCCAGTGAGCTATTGCTTGGTGCTTCCTGCCACAACCTTGATGAGTTGCAGCAGGCAGCGCGCGTTGGTGTGGACTATGCTCTGCTCTCGCCGGTCGCCGCCACTGCAACTCATCCGCAGGCTAAACCCTTAGGCTGGGAGGCATTTGCTCGCCTGGTGGCGACAGTTAATTTTCCGGTGTACGCGCTGGGTGGCATGACCGATGCGGATTTGCATCAGGCGCAAGCTCTGGGGGGGCAGGGAGTTGCGGCGATCAGTGCCTGGTGGCAGCGTTAATTTATCGCTATCTATTGTCTGTAAATAAATTGCAATTTATTCGGCTAGTATCTCTATGCGTTTAATTTACACGCTGTTTTTTTATTTGGCGGTTCCCATTATTTTATTGCGCCTTTGGTGGCGTGCGCGCAAGGCACCTGCCTATCGCCAGCGCTGGGGGCAGCGCTTTGGTTTTGTTGTACCGCCACCCAAAATCCAGGGGCGCCAGCGCAAAATGATTTGGCTGCATACCGTTTCTGTGGGGGAGTTTTTGGGTGCGCTGCCGCTGATTCGCCAACTATTGCAAAATCCGCACTATCAGTTATTCATTACCACTACTACGCCAACGGGTTCGGAGCAGGTAAGAAATACCTTGGGATCGCGCGTATTTCACGCCTATGCGCCTTACGACTTACCCGGAGCGCTCGGGCGATTTATTAATCGCGTAAAGCCGGATCTGCTGGTGATTATGGAAACTGAGCTTTGGCCTAACACAATTCAAGCCTGCGCGACGCGCGCGATTCCGATAATGCTAATGAATGGGCGTATGTCCGAAAAATCAGCGCGCGGCTATAGGCGCTTTGCGGCAATTACCAGGCCTATGTTGCAGTGCTTGACCAAGGCGAGTATTCAGGCAACCGCGGATGCCCAGCGCTTGCAGGATCTCGGTTTGCCCGCGAGTGCTATACAGGTTACTGGCAATATCAAGTTTGATTTAACCATCTCCCCCGAGTTGCGCGCTAAGGCGGCAGAGTTAAAACAGCAAATTTCTTTAAATGGCGCGCGCCAGGTATTAATCGCTGCAAGTACACATGCCAGTGAGGACGAGATACTGCTCAATGCGTTTGCACAGCTGCGTAAATCTCTACCGGAACAGCCACTGCTGTTGCTGCTGGTGCCGCGTCACCCCGAACGCTTTGACCAGGTAGTAAACCTGAGCCGCGAAGCCGGATTTGTTACCGCCAGGCGCAGCCAGCAGCAGCTTGATGAAAAAACCCAGGTGCTGGTTGGCGATACCATGGGTGAATTGATGTTGTTGTTTGGCGCCAGTGATGTGGCGTTTGTCGGTGGCAGCTTGGTCCCGCGCGGGGGGCACAATTTTATTGAGCCTGCTGCCTGGCGGTTGCCTTTGGTTAGCGGTCGTCATCTGTTTAATTTCGCCGAGGTGTCGCGCTTGCTGATAGAGGCGGGGGCTTTACAACTGGTGGATACTGCCACGGACCTGGCGCAGGATTGGCGACTGCTGCTGACGGATCAGGCGGCGCGCGCGGCGCGCGGGGCTGGTGCATTTGCCGTAGCTGAGGCAAATCGCGGCGCTCTGGAGAAAAATCTCGCCCTTATAAATGCACTGCTGGGCTAGTCTCTGTTTGGGCCAATTGCAGGTAAAAAAATGCCGGGACATGCCCGGCATTTTTTATGGAACAGACGGCGTTTACTTTTCGTATTGGCTGCGGCTTACAGGTGCTTGCGCATTCAACCACTTTTCCACTTCCTGCACATCGTTGGGGGTTAACATGCCCGCCACTTCGCGCAACTTGAAACCGTCGATTACATAATCGAACAGCGCTTGCGAATAATCGCGCTGCGCCTGATAGAGGTTGCGTTGCGCCAGCAGTACTTCAACAAAGTTGCGTGTGCCCACTTCGTAGCCGGATTTGGTGGCGTCCAGTGCCGATTGGCTGGAGACTATAGCCTGCTTGCGCGCTTGCACGCGGGCTACGTCGGTTTCCACGCTCAGGTGCAGACTGCGCGCATTTTGAATCACATTGCGCTCAGTGCTGTTAAAACCTTCCTCGGCCGCGGTGTACTGGGCGTAGGCCTGACGCGAACGGCCAGTGGTGGCGCCGCCGCTAAACAGGGGAACGCTCAGCGTCAAGCTGGCGCTGGAACCTTTGCTGGTTTGATCGTAAGGTGTGTAGCGGGTGCCGTCTTCAGTGCTGTCGTTGTAACCCAGTGACGCGGTTAACGTAGGCAGATGATTGGAGCTGCTGGCCTTGGCGTTTTGATGGGCCGCATCGGCAGCCAGGCGCGAGGCTTTGAGGTTGTAGTTGTTTTTCAGTGCAAACTCTACCCAGTCGGCGCGATTGGATGGGGTGGGTTCCACCACCGGGAATTTATCGGACAGAGGCGCAATGCTGTCCTCTGGTTGACCGGTAAGTACTTCCAGAGCCTCATAGGCGATGCCCAGCAGACCACGCGCTTCCAGGGTGGCGGCAGTGGCGCTGTCATAGGCAGCCTGAGCTTCGTGTACATCGGTAATGGCGGTCAAGCCCACGTCAAAGCGCTGTTTGGCCTGTTCCAATTGTTGCGCCAGGGCTTGCTCTTCAGCTCTGGTGGCTTTCAGGGTTTCAACCGCGCGCAAAACATTAAAGTAGGCGCTGGCAACACGCACAATCAGGTTTTGCTGGTCGGCACCATATTGCGCTTCGGCTTGCTGGCTGAGGGAGACGCCTTGTTTGTAGACATACCAGCTATTCATATTGAACAGTTGCTGGTTGAGGGAGATGCCCCAGCCTTTGGTCGTGGTGTCAATTTTTCCGGTGGTGGAGTCAAGGTTGTTGGTGATGTCCAGGTCTTGCTTGTTGTAGCTGGCGGTCGCATTGATTTGCGGCAACAAGCCAGCGCGGGCAATAGTGCTGTATTCTTTTCCAGCTTCGTAATTGGCCTGATCTGCTTTCATCTGGGCGTCGTTTTTCAGGGCCAACTGGTAGATGTCCAGCAAACTGTTGGCGCTGGCGGCCAGGGGCGCGAGCGAAAATACACTCAGGATCAGATAAAGCTTGGTCTTTTTCATAGGGTCGTCCAGATATCCAAAAAGTTAAGTTTTCCGAAATTCCACAGGGTTATAGGTGCTAAATGCCCAATTGCAAGTTGCGACGGGTGCGGTATCTGCTGGAGCAGGGCTGGCTTAATGCAAGTGGGGTGAAGTGTAAACCCTGGGCTGCTCAGGGTCGAGTTGGACTCCAAGCTGCACTGGTTAAAAAGGGTAAACTCCAGTGCCATAGGGGTGAAGTTACAATTGTAAGCTAAGCTCATTATTTACCCTGCTTTACCGGTGCGGTTCCCGCATGCCTTGCCTGAGTATTGGATGCAGATCTTGCCTGTTTGGATTCACCACCATCACAAAAATCCCGGCCGCCTGAATTTTTAAGCAGATGACTGTCAGCTTCTGGCAGTTGACTAAATTTCGCACTATGTTTAAGCGGTTTTGAAAATTTATGTAAAACCCACGTAATTCCCTAACTTGTTGGCATTTAAGTTGCGTCACGGATGGTCGGCTTTTATCATGCGCGCCTGATTGCTCCTGTCCCTGTTCAGCTGTACTTGTCGAGGGGGAGGTTTCCTTTCTGTTCGGTCAATTGAAAAGGGTTTCTCATGCCTGAAGTCTTAAAGCTATTGCTGCTGGGGTTCGCACTCCTGGCGCTCCTGGGTGTTGTGTTTGAAGAGGTTATACACATCAACAAGGCCAAAACCACGCTGTTTTTTGGCAGCATCTCCTGGTTAATTATGTTTATGTTCTCCGGCTCCCACGAGCGCCAGGATGTGATTTTGGAGAAACTGGATGAGAACCTGTTGGAAATTGCCACGCTCTGGCTGTTTTTAATGGCCACTATGACCTTTGTGGCCTACCTCAATGCCAAGGGCATTATTCAATCTATGGTGCAGCGCCTGTGCCCGGCGCAGATGAGCAAGCGCAGCCTGATGATTTTGGTAGCGCTCTTCGCCATGACGCTCTCAATGATTTGTGACAACGTGACCGCCACCCTGGTGAGCCTGGGCTTGGTGCATGCGTTTAACGTAGACAAGCGCTCGCAAATCAAATTGGCGGTATTGGTAGTATTTGCCGTCAACTCCGGTGGCGTAGCCTTGATTACCGGCGATGTGACCACCCTGATGATCTTCCTGGGCGGCCATGTGACTATGCCGCAATTGTTTGTGTTGGTGATGCCCGCTATTTGCGGCGTGCTGATTCTGGCGGCCTTGATGTTCCCCGGGGTGACTGGCCATGTGGTTACGGAAAAAGACCCGCGTAAATTCACCGGTATGGATTGGGCCATTGTGGGCACCTTTTTCTCCACGATTGTCTGCACCATGTTGTTTAACTTCTTCTTTCATGTGCCGCCGGTGCTGACCTTCCTGACCGGCCTGTCGATTATGTTTTTTATCGGTCACTTTATGCAGCTGGATAAAGAGGAAACCCGCATTCTGGAGTATGTGCGTCAAATTGAATATGAAACCCTGCTGTTCTTCCTCGGGATTTTGCTGTTGGTTGGTATGCTTAAAGAGATTGGCACCCTGGACGCGCTCACCGAATTCTACACTCAGGTAGCGCCAGCCTATGCCAACTATATGATGGGGCTGTTCTCGGCGCTTATAGACAACGTGCCCCTGACCGCGGCGCTGCTCAAATCGGACCCGCTGCTGCCCATTTCCGAGTGGCTGGCGCTGACCTACGGTGTTGGTGTTGGCGGCTCGCTGTTGGCCATAGGTTCAGCGGCCGGCATTATCGCCATGAGCAAAGTTAAGGGTCTCACCTTCGGTTCTTACCTGCGCTACACTCCTTTGGTTCTGCTCTCTTATTCAGCAGGTTATGGCATTACCCTGGTGGTTGCGGACCTGTTGTTTGGCGCCTAGCACGAGGCAGTTTTAGCAGCCAGAACAAAAGCCGGGGAAGCCCGGCTTTTGGCGTTTTAGGCGCAATAATTTACAGACTATTTATGAGCGCCAAACAGGCTGACTGGCAGTATGCGCGCATCTTGTTAACCTATCGTTTAAGTTCCCTTTTTTAAGTTCCCTTTTTAATTTGTTTTTTAACTTCTCTTTTTAACTTCTCCCCCGGGGTAATTCATGTCTAACCTCATTATCGCCAAGCTCGACTTGATGTATGTCGGCATCATTATTTTTGCCGGCCTGCTCGGCGGCGTAATCGCCCAAAAAATCAAGGTTCCCGACATAGTTCTGTTTTTGTTGATTGGTATAGGTTTGGGCCCGGCGGTAACTGGCTTGGTAAATGTGTCCCCCGATTCCACCATGAATCAGATAGTGCTTACCATAGGCGCCTGCTACCTGCTGTTTGAAGGCGGGGCAACCTTGCGTTTCTCTGTATTAAAAGAGATCTGGATTACGTTGCTGGTTATAGCCACTGTGGGTGTTTTGATTACCGGTGCGGTTACCACGGGCGCGGCAATGTGGATGGGAATTCCTCTGGCGACGGCTTTAGTATTGGGTGCCCTGACTGCCTCTACCGACCCGGCGACGCTGGTGCCTATTTTCAAGCAGGTGCCTATTCGCGATCGCGTCTCGCAAACGGTCATGAGCGAGTCGGCCTTTAACGATGCTATGGGCGCAATTGCCACCTTTTCGGTGGTGACTTTTGTGATGGGCTCGGCCGAAGGCTTT
>CBINKF010000036.1:0-11607 GCA_966251115.1 uncultured Cellvibrio sp. | reverse complement strand
GGCTTTTGGCTTATAGTCGCAGCTTAAGTGTCTTGTAGGGGTCATATTGGTAACATTCGGGCATCATCATGGGGCATCTTGTACTTATAGTGCGCCCCCGGAGGTTGAGCCTGTTAACAGGTAAGTTTAACTGCAGCGGAACGGTGATGGATTTAAGCGGTAATCGCTGAACATAGCGAGCAGATTAACGCATAAAACTGTCTAATTTATTGTTGCCGTTCCTGGGGGCGCCGTTGAGCGTCGATTTCCATAACTGCGCATAATGTCCTCAGCGGCATTATGTTAGCGAAGCCGAGCGGCGCGAGAATTTGAAGCCGCGACACTAGCGCCAGCGCGCGGCGAAAATTTAACAATAATCCGCATTATGCGTCAGTTGCATCCCTCCAAATTGGTACCATTATTGTTCCTGGATTGCCTCCGGATCTGTCAGTTTTGGTACCAAAATCTATTGCTTGAATTTAAAAATGGTACTAATATTCGTCCAGGTAGGCTTTTACCTGGTTGTATTTTGGTACCAAAATGGAGGCATCATGACCCTTGTTAAGTTTGAGTCTGACAATTTACTGGTTGATAAGTTAAAAAAATTCACTGGCGAAGCTGTAGCTAGTAAAGCGTTTTTAAAAGCCGCTGAACAATCGCTTTTGCTCGATAAGCAATTAAAAAAATTAGAGCAAAAGCATGATCGATTATTTGCTGCTTTTCAGCAGCAAAGCGCAAAGATTGATGGAGCTAGAGAGGCGGCAAAGCTGCTTTTAGAAAAAACATCACAGAAAGGAATTTTTGATTATGAGTGAATTAACATCTGCTCAGCAGTGCTATGTTTTAGCCGGTTTTTTATGGTTTATTTGTATGCTTGTATCTGTAGGTTTGCAGTTCATCGGCGGTCGTCATGATACCCATATGAATCGTTGGTCAAATCAGTTTTTACTGTTCGCATTTACAGCTTCTGGCATTATGATTTTTATTGCCCGCTTTTTCCCCTCCCACTGATTACCCTTTTTTTCTGCACGTTATCCCCCTGGGGCGCTTGGAGCGCTCCAGCGGTGCTCTATTTCGGATTAGCACAATTGGGGAGGGTTGGAGGGGGTAACCCCTCCATGCGAGCCAGCCAGGACGGCTGGCGCTGGTAAGCAGGGCCGCCAGGCCCTCCCGAAGGGGCTTTTGGCCTGCGCAGCAGTGTGGGTGCCAGTGACACCCACACTTTGGTATGGTTCCCCGTACTAATCGAGGTCGATTATTATCTCGCCTGATAGCCCCACTTTTGTGTAACTTATTGATTTCTCTAGTATTTTATGTATCAGCTCTGATTCTTTGAGCGGTATTCTGTTGTCCTTGATTAATAACTTATTGATTTCTATACACTTTTTTCTAATTTCGTCCTGCTCCCTGTCCGTTAGCCTGATTGTCATTGGCATTTTTAGCACCTTGGTTTGCCGGTTTTAAGTCATTTTACTTATACATGTATACACGTATCTTGCATAAGTGCACACATGTATATATTCTTTCCTTGCGTTACATGTATACACATATACAAATGCTTGGGATTCAGCATGTTTTTTGACTGGTTAACTGTCCATCAGGATTTTGATTACCGCTTGCCGCTTATCGGCGATCGCACAATTGTCGTCTTGGATACTGATACCGGCGAGCAGCTTCAGGTTAAGTGTCCCAGCATCAATCATGAGGGCAGCTTTTCTACCAATATTCAAATTCGTATTAGCGGCAACCGTTTAACCGTTAGCGGCAATCCTAGTCGTATCGATCGCCTTGATAATCTTTTTGGCCTTACGTCTATCGATCAATGTGTTGCTGTTTACAACCGCGTCCTTAAAGCCTATGGCTTACCCGAGTTCACCAAGTGCACTCGGGTTTTTTTGGCAACTCGCGTGGCGAGTTTGCGCCCGACGCACTTGGTTCTAGTTGCCAGCGTTTGCTTGGACTTGATGATAGTAAGCGCGTTATGTGTTCTGACGGCGCTGTTATTACCGAGATTCATATCACTAGTAACAGGGCAGTCGGGCAGGGGAATGTTGCTGCTTACTTGCGTGGCCTTTCATCTCTGCCTTATCGCAATAGCGTGCCCCGATTACATACCAACGGTGCAACCGTTGATTGGTTGACTAAAGCGGGGAAGGGCGGTCGCCTTATTTACCCCAGCGTGTATGACAAGGCTAATGAAATTGCATTGCACGCGATACCTAAAGCAAAGCGCCGTTTTGGCTCTGACTCTGATGAAGTTAAATACCTTTTTAATTTACATAATTATTTGCATTTTCACGGCGTGGTGCGCTTTGAGCAGAAACTTAAATCTGAATTTTTGCGTAGAAATAATTATTGCTTTTATGGCCTTTTTAGTGAGTCAGCTTTTAGGGATATACACGAAGAATTTTTAAATATTGATCGCAAGTTGCAGGTTGAAAACATGAGCCTAGAAACTATCTCAGCAAGGTTAATACGCGAGGGAATTTGTGATAACACTCGCTCAGCAAACACAACAACCCTTTATGCAATCCAGTGGATGCACGGTGAGCGTTTTGATTTTTCTAAGTCGCAGGTTAAGACGCATCGCGCACGACTTCGTAAGATTGGCATAGACATCGCCTTGCCTTGTGATTTAACTAAGTTCTCTCTCGTTAATGTTAAGTGGTCTCAAGCCGTTGAGGTTAAAAATTTGCCTATACCGGATTGGTATCGCCGCCCCTCTGTTCCATCTCAATTGAAGTTAGTTGCCTAAGGAGGCTTTATGTCAAACCAAGTTCAGTTAGTCGGTGTTCGTATTGAAAAGCAGGAAGTTTACAACGGCAAAACCTACACCGTTGTTTCCGCTCCCGCTCCTGATTCTTTCAGTCACCCTTCAAAGTTTCGCCTTCAGTCTATGGGGCCAATTGGTAACGTTGGCTCTCTTGTAGATGTGCAGGCATCCATTAACGGCATGGTTCGCACCAAGCAATATTTTGATAAGTCGACTGGCCAGCAGCGCAGTTATGACGAGGCTAATGTCTTCCTAGATGTTGTCGGTGTTAAGCCTCATCAGCAGCAGTCTGCACCTGCTCGCGCAGCCCAGGGTAGTTAAAAATGCTTGAGTGCCAGGGCGTAATCTCAACAGCCACAGACGGCTCGCCTGTTTGCTCTGGCGAGTGGGTTAGTAATGATTTAACCGTCTTTTTGCAGAGTCTTTTCTCAACGCCGCCAGATTTGACTTTGCAACAAGCTTTCATGGCCGGGTTTTCTCTGCCCATGATTGTTTATCTCACAGCCTGGGCGTTCCAGGTTGTGATTAATTTCGCAAGTAAAGAGCGGCATTTTTAAATTGGAGTTTATCTATGGACTTTTCTGCATTGACTGGCGCTGTGAGCGCTACCGAAATTGTTGTAGCTATCGGCGCTGTTGCTGCCGTTAAGATCCTGCCTGGTGTTGCCAAGTGGGGTTACGGCAAAGTAATCAGCATGTTCCGCTAGTTGTAACGCAAGCCCCTTCGGGGGCTTTTTTTATTGGAGTTAAAAAATGCTACTTACCGCATTTGCATTTATTTGGGGGTTGACGTGCGCATGGGCATGTATTCAAGGATTTTCTTCACGTTAATTTTTTTATTCTTATCTGAGTATTCGTTTTCTCAAACATCACCTAGCGCTACGGTTTTTACAAAAATAGGAGCCACTTGCTTTAGTGTTGGTATTGCATCTACTCCTAAATGTCAGTCCGGTGAAATTAATTTAAGTATTACAACTTCTTCTGGGAATACAAATTGGTTTTCTTGTCGATCGTCCTATAATGGCTATAGTCACGTTGGTTATGAATCCAGTGGCCAGACGTGTCGATATGGGACGTGCCCTGCTGGTTTAGTGCCAAATAATTATAATAAATGTGACTGTCCTGGTGAGGGTGAGATATACGATCAAATGCGCGGGATTTGTACTGTTCCGCCAAGTTGCGATGTAGGTCAAGTGTTATCTTGGACTAGCTCTGGCCCCATCTGCGTTAATGAGGCTGATAGTAATTCAAGTTCGTCTGCTTCTAGCTTGCCCCCTTGTTCACAAACGCCTGAACCATACATTGTTGGCCAGACCTGCTATGACGACTCTTCTCAGCAATCAAGCTCTGTTTCATCTTATTCAGCATCATCCGAAGTCGGTTCTAGTGGTTCAGGATCAAGTTTTGCAAATTCCGATTCAAATTCATCACAGGCAGAGGCTAGTTCAACGGCTAGTAATTCCGGTGGTGGAGGTGATTCATCATCGGGGAATAGTGATGGCTCCGGCGATAATTCTGGAGGTGATTCTGGATCTGGTGGTGGCTCAAGTGAGGGCGGTGGTGGCTCTAATGCTGATACTTGTGATCTGTATCCAGATTCACCGCTCTGTTCATCAAGTAGCAGTTCAGTAGCTCAAGACTGTCTGCCTGGTTGGCATTATTATCCCAATACGTACACTTGTGTTCCCGATAGCTCTTCTTCTAGTACTGGAGTTGAAATTTCCAGTTCTTCACTTTCGCAAGCGTCTAGTTCAAGTAGCATCATTACAGGCGCCTCTTCAAGTCAGGCATCTCAAAATTTTTCGTCATCATCAAGTTGGTATTCAGATCATAACGGTGAAACTCCAATAGCGGAAAATGATCCTTGCCCGAACAAGTATCAAGATAATCAGGGGCAATGGTGGTGCGTTAATGATACGAGCGGGCAGGGTTCATCTGCTGCGTCTCAGTCTTCTGAATCTGCTGTTGCCTGGACTGATTGCGATCAGCGCCCCGTTTGTGATGATGGCTCTACAGCTTGCGCTCAGCTTTACCAGGAATGGCAGACCCGTTGTGCTGGTGTTGCTCAGTGGGATCAGCATCAGTTTGATCAGCCTGATGATAAAAATGACATCACGTTTGCAAAATCCTTAGAGCGTTTTAAGGCGGAGATTCAAGGGTCTGTCGTTGTCACGGGCATTACTAAATTTTTTAGTGTGCAGCTTTCAGGGTCGTGTCCGTCCTGGTCTGTTGATGTAATGGTTTTTCATATCGTGATTGATCAGTTTTGCTCTCCTGGTATTCCGTGGGATCTGATCAGGGGCATTATTATTGCTGTTGCGCTTTTTCTTGCGGCGCGCATTGCGTTGAGCTAAGGGGGTAGGGTATGGAGTGGATAAAACGCTGGCTTACCGAGTTTAAGCAGTGGCTGTACGATATGTTGATCTATATCCCGCAAAAACTTTTTGATCTTTTTTTGCAGGCCATAGCAGAAGTTATCAAGGCATTGCCGTTGCCGGATTTTATTGCCAATGCCACGCTAGGTGATTACATCGGTTCAGATGTTGCGTATTTGTTAAACCTGTCCGGCGTTTCTCAGGCGCTTGCAATTATGGGCACTGCTTACACGTTTTATTTTTTGCGTCGTGTATTAACCCTGGGGATTTGGTAATGATTGTTTTTCATGAAGGGCTTCCTGGTTGCGGCAAAAGTTATGAGGCTTGCCTCGAACATATTTTGCCAGCGTTAAAAAATGGTCGAACTGTGATTACAAATATCAATGGTATTAACCATGATAAGTTCTCTCAGGTTACCGGTGTTCCGTTGCCCATTGTTAAGCTGTTGTTGATCGCAATTACACATCCAGATTGTGATACCGAGGAAGAGCGATTGGAGGCTGTCAAAGCTGACGTTTTGGCGTTTACTAAAAAAGACTCACTTGTCGTGCTCGATGAAATTCAAGACATGTTTCCCAATGGTCGTAAACCGCTGTCTTCTGATTGGTCAAAATATATCGCGAGTCACCGCCATGAGGGGCTGGATATTATTTTGATGGGCCAAGATAGGCGCGATGTACACGCCATGTGGCGCCGCCGCATTGAGCGACTTTTTAAGTTTAATAAATTAACTGCTGTCGGTTCTGCCAAGCGTTATCAGTGGATTTGCTTGCAAGCCACCAGTGCCGAGAAATTTGCAGAAGTATCCAGGGGGGTGCGCTCTTATGATAAGCAGTATTTTGGCCTTTACGCTTCGCATACTGAAGGCACTAACAATAAAAGCGTTTACGTGGACGACCGTGGTAATGTCTGGAAAAACAAGCAACTCAGATTTTATGCTGTGGCTTTTGTTGTTCTCGCTTGGTTTGGTATTTCTCACCTGGTGAGTTTTTTTAAACATGGTGAGCAGCCTGTTAAAACAACCTCAGTGCCCCGGGTTAACTCTGATCCTGTTGCTCATTCTGTTTCCAACCCCGTTCCGGCATCCATTCAAAAGCCGCTTGTTAGCGAACCAACACCCGAGGATTCATCTCAGCAACCTGCTGTTGATATTTTCGACCAGGAGGCCAAGAAAGGTCGTCTTCGCTTGGCTGCTTTGGTCCAGGCTGCTGATCAGTCCAAGGTTTTTTTTCGTGTTGAAATAATTGATGGTTATGGCCGACTTTATGCTACGTATGACAGGCAGAGCCTTTTAGACCTTGGCTGGCGTGTTGATTTGCACAGTTATGGGGTTTCTTTGTCTAAGGATGGTGCGGCCTATGTTGTGCGCCCCTGGGCATTGGAGCGCGCTATTGGGCAAGTTAATCAGCGTAGCGTTGACAGCTTTAAGCGATAATCGCCGAGCGAAGCGAGCCGATTACTCGCTAAAGCTGTTTTAGCTCTTGTGGACACCCCTGGAATCGCTTTAAATCCCCCCAGGAGACCACAAATAGGCCGCCCCAGGGGTAACCCCCATAACTGCGCATAATGTATATTATGTTAAATTGTAAAATTACCATAATTAACGCTTTTCAGGTAAGTTTGGCTATTCTGTTATAAGTAAATCCCAAAGAATCTGCCCGTGTGTGGCAGGCTCCCAGGTCAGAGAGATCTATGAAACACCACCAGTTGTTAGAGCGTTTGTATACCGAAATCGAGGCTGTGATCCTCTCCCGTCAAAACCCGGTTACAGGGTTACTGCCAGCCAGCACCGCGATCAACAGTCACGGCGACTACACCGACGCCTGGGTTCGCGATAACGTCTATTCCATAATTTGCGTGTGGACCTTGGGGCTTGCCTTTAAGCGCACTGGCGATCTTCATAAAGCGGACCATCTGCTGCAATCGACAACAAAGCTCATGCGCGGGCTGCTGCAGTCCATGATGCGTCAGGCACATAAGGTGGAAGCCTTTAAATATTCACTGGATAACCGCGATTCGCTGCACGCTAAATATGACACTTCGACCGGCTTGCCGGTGGTTGCCGACGACGCCTGGGGCCATTTGCAGATAGATGCGACCTCTTTGTATTTGTTGATGCTTGCGCAAATGAGCGCTTCCGGCTTGCGTATAGTGTGTACACCGGATGAAGTCGATTTTATCCAAAATCTGGTGTACTACATCTCCAGCGCTTACCGTACCCCCGACTATGGGATTTGGGAGCGTGGCAACAAGGTTAACAATGGTAAAACCGAGATTAATGCTAGCTCAGTGGGTATGGCTAAAGCCGCACTCCAGGCGCTCGACGGGTTTAATCTTTTCGGTAAACACGGCGACAAACGCGGCATAGTCCATGTTATTGCCGATGGTATTTCCCTCGCAAGAACAACCCTCGCCTCGCTTTTGCCACGTGAATCCCTCTCGAAAGAAACCGATAGCGCCTTGTTAAGTATTATTGGTTTTCCAGCATTTGCAGTTGGCAAAGAAACTCTGGCCACTCAAACCCGCGATGCGGTGCTTACCAAGCTCGGTGGTAATTATGGCTGCAAGCGTTTTTTATGGGATGGACATCAAACCGTATTAGAGGAGAGTTCGCGTATTTATTACGAGCACTCCGAGCTGGTAAATTTCGCCAACATCGAATCTGAGTGGCCACTGTTTTTTACATACCTTTATATTACCGCGCTGTTTGATGGCAGTGATGCGACGGCCAAACACTATCGCAAAAAACTTGAATCATTAATGGTGCAAAAAGATGGCTTTGGTTTATTGCCCGAGCTCTATTATTTGCCTCTGGAAAATATTAAAGCTGAAAAGAAAAATCCTCGTACCCAGGCGCGAGTTCCCAATGAGAACGTGCCGCTGGTGTGGGCTCAAAGTCTGTATCTAACCGGGTTGATGTTGGATGAAGGTGCGGTGAGTACCGATGACCTGGACCCATTAAAAATGCGCAGGCGCTCTACCCGCTTTATTAAAGCGAATATAGCCCTGGTAGTGCTTGCTGAAAATGATGCAATCAAACAGCAGCTGGCGCGCTACGGTGTTATTGCAGAGAGCATTCAGGATATTAAACCCATGGGTGTGGTTTCTGCTTCCGGTTTAATGGAGGTCTATGCCCATGTCGGTGAAAATAGAGTTCTAGGGCTCACTGGTCGTCCACGTCGTCGCGCACAAAGCCTGGCGACTTCCCAAACTTATGAGATCAACAACAAGGTTTATCTCAGCTTGAACTGGTTGCAAACGGAGCGGGAAGATTATCGCCTGTTTGATGCACACTGGGCGGTAGAGGCCATAATCCGAGAGATTCAGTTTATTCACAAGCATTGGCTCAGTCACGAGGTGGCAGTATTCACCTTAATGATGAATCAGCGCTTGAGCAAAATCCCCAATGTCGAGCTGCTGTTCGAGGCAGTGCGCAATTTGCAATTGCGTACTGAATTGGAATATGTGGGCTATGCCTCGGCCAATCTCGCTTATCGCGCCTCGCGGGTAAACTCGCTGAGCATCCCCTACTCTCATATACCGTCAATTTCTCTGGCGACACAAATTTCTACTCAGGATCAAACAGAGTTCACCTGGGAAGCGGCAGACCTGGAGCCAGTAGCCAAATTGCTGCTGGAAAATTTTTATACGGAAAGCGACATATTTATTTATCGCAAGTTGGTTAAATACGTTAAGGATCGTCGCCTGGAGGACAATATTGGTGTTAACGGTGCGGTTGTTCCTTTGGAGGAGTTCATTAATGAAATCTTCCTGCGCTCGCAAAAGTCCAACTATTGGCTGTTATCCCGATTCTGTTTCGCCAAGCTCAATTACACCCAAATTGATTTGGCCGATAGCCTGACCCTTTTGGCGGCGCGTAACCTGGTGATTAGTGTGGGTGATAATGACTTCACCGAAATTAAAATCGATCAGTCCTTTTCCAATGCCAATTATTTTGAAAGCGTGCGTCAGCTATTCCCGGATTTGTTGGAGCGCACCCTGGTGCAGGAATTGCTGTCCGCAATAGGTGCAATTATCCGCTCTGAACCGCAATTATTTGAGGGCTTGCACTCAGTGCAGCTGCGCAACTTTATGTTGCTGTGTGCCATGGATAAGGGCGATGCGGAAGAGGTAACAATGTCGGAGTGGATTGGTTTGCAGTCCCCCGCTCGCCTGCATAAAAAAATCCGCAATATTCTCACCTCGCGCAAGAAAGTGTTTGCCCAGGGAATTAACCATGTAACGCCCTATAAAATACATCACCAGACGACGCCGGAAGATGAAAACCCAATGCTTTCCGACGCTATGGATACCGACTGGTTGGAATGGCGTACTGCTCGGGGTTTGATTACCCACTTTGATACCAACTTCCTCAAAGATATTTGGTACAGCCTTATGTGCGCCAGGATATTGGTATTTGGCATAGATGGCACCAGCTGCGCGCTGGACTGCGATATTACCCGCAGTTCCATGACCCCCGGAGAGGATAGTTTTGCGCATTTAATTGATCAAATGACGCATCAATTACATCCAGCCTATTACAAGAGCGCTGTGGTTGAAGCCCTTTATGCTTTTACCCAGTTTTGTGTAGTCAGACCGGAAGTCCGCTTTCACGAACCCCTGGTGTTTCGCGAAGTGCTGGAGCGTGCGGCCAAGCGCTATGTGGAGGAGCGCCGTTCACAGTTGTTTAGCTTTGGTATAGAAAGTGATCTCACGCTGTTTATGCAGCAATCTCCCCATATACTGAACCTCTATGTAACCCTCATCTACGCGGAGATGGTAAACCTGCAACAGGAGGTCCTGGTCATTTAGTTTTGTTTGTGCGCTTACTCAGGTTGAATATGGGCCGGAGAATGATTAGCTAATTCGCCAGTTGCGTTGGGTTTTTACGAAATATATCCGCGGCCCCATAGGCTCAACCGGGTTCTGGGTTTAAAATGCCCGCTCGATTCCTGGATATAAGTTGAACAATATGAAGCTATTGGGGCCTACGCTGCTGATTCTGGGCGCGATCCTGAATATTCTCGCTTTATTTATGCTGGTTCCTCTGGCCCTTTCTGTGGCCTACAACAGCGACAATCAACTGGCGTTCTTTACCTCGGCAACAGCCACCAGCCTGGCGGGTGTTGGCTGTTTGTTGGTCGGCAAAAAGGCCGATCTTGAGTATATGCAGCCACGCCAGGTATTTTTAATTACCAGCTGCTGCTGGGTAGGTATCTCTCTGTTCGGCGCCCTGCCCTTTGTCCTGGTTGCCCAACCTCTCAGTTTTGTTGATGCTGTTTTTGAATCTGTGTCCGGTGTTACCACCACCGGCTCATCGGTTATGTCCCATCTCGATAGTCTACCGCGCGATATTTTACTCTGGCGCTCGATTTTGAACTGGATTGGCGGCGTTGGGATAATCGGTGTGGCTATTGCGGTACTGCCGTTCTTGCGGGTGGGTGGAATGCGCTTATTTAAAACTGAATCGTCGGAATGGTCGGACAAGGCTATGCCCAGGGCGCGCAGTTTGATGGCCATGATTATTTATAGCTACCTGGGGTTATCGCTACTGTGTTGCCTGCTCTACTGGCTGTGCGGAATGGATTGGTTTAATGCCATTAACCACACCATGACAACAGTATCCACGGGCGGATTTTCCACATCTGATGCATCTTTTGGACAATTCAACAGCTTGCTACTGCATTGGGTTGCCATAGTATTTATGCTCGCCGGTGCCGTACCTTTTGTTCTGTTTGTGCGTTTATTAGTCCATCGTCAGTTTGCATTATTTCGCGATAGTCAGGTGCGCGGCCTATTAAAATTGGTTGCGCTGGTTTCTGTGGCACTTGCGGCCTACCTGGTAGCCACCGCGCAAATGGACCCCTTTCGCGCCCTCACCTACGCCTGTTTTAATTTAGTCTCGGTCATTACCACGACTGGTTTTGCCACCACCGATTACCAACTCTGGGGGCACTTTTCGATAATCTTATTTTTCTTCTGCACTTTTGTGGGTGGTTGTTCTGGTTCGACCAGCGGTGGAATTAAGGTTTTTCGCTTTCAAATTTTTGCCGGGCTGATTCGCGAACAGGTTATTACCGCAATTCATCCGCGGGCGATAATCAGTCGCCGCTATAACAATCGCCTAATCAGCTCGGAAATTATCGCTTCGTCAATTTCCTTTATGGCGCTGATGAGTATTTCGTTTATTGCAATCAGTGTGATTTTGTCTATTACTGGCCTGGATCTGGTTAGCAGTATTACTGGCGCGGCCACAGCCATTATGAACGTTGGCCCGGGCCTGGGCGATACCATAGGGCCGGCGGGCAACTTCGCGTCGCTGACCAACACAGCGAAGATTACGCTTGCTTTAGGCATGCTGTTGGGGCGCTTGGAGTTTTTGACCATCCTGGTGTTATTTTCACGAACTTTTTGGCGCTCCTGATGAATAACAAACCGGCCCTGGTGCGCAAGTTTGCCTATCCGGTGGGGATACTCTTCC
>CBINKF010000035.1:0-11612 GCA_966251115.1 uncultured Cellvibrio sp. | reverse complement strand
GCCACTGGCCCCGGCGGGGCAAATTTATGCCCAGCTGGCCGAGGGCAAAATCGACCCAGGCTCTGCGCCAGTGATGAACCCCATCACCAAAGATTCAACCAAGGCAGCGCCTGTTGCGCAAAAAACCGCACCCCAGGCGCAGCCGCAGCAACTGGCGCAGCGCAGCTATATCGAAGCGGGCTATGTGATCCGCACCGCCCTGTGTATCGAGCCGCGCGAGGGTCGCCTGCACCTGTTTATGCCGCCGCTCACTTATCTTGAGCACTATCTGGCGATTATCGAAGCCATAGAAAACACCGCCGCCGAGCTGAAAATGCCGGTGGTGATTGAGGGCTATGAACCGCCGCGCGACTATCGGTTGAAGAAATTCCTGATCACCCCCGACCCGGGTGTGATCGAGGTGAACATCCACCCCACGGACAACTGGCGCGAACTGGTGGACAACACCCTCGCCCTTTACGAGGACGCGCGCCAGTCGCGCCTGGGCACCGAAAAATTTATGCTCGACGGCCGCCACTCGGGCACCGGCGGCGGCAACCATGTGACTTTTGGTGGCCGCACCCCGGCCGACAGCCCGTTTTTGCGCCGCCCCGATCTGCTGCGCAGCCTGGTCACCTACTGGCAGCATCACCCGGGCCTGTCCTATTTGTTCTCCGGCCTGTTTATTGGCCCCACCAGCCAATCGCCGCGGGTTGACGAAGGCCGCGACGAAATGCTCTACGAGCTGGAAATCGCCTTTAAACACATGCCCGAAGGCTTGGTGGACCAGCCCTGGCTGGTGGACCGCTTGATGCGCAACCTGCTGGTGGACATCACCGGCAACACCCACCGCTCGGAATTCTGTATCGACAAGCTCTACGCCCCGGGCTCCGCCAGCGGCCGCCAGGGTCTGCTGGAGTTTCGCGGCTTTGAAATGCCGCCCCACGCGCGTATGTCGCTGGTGCAAATCTTGCTGCTGCGCTGCCTCATCAGCCGCTTCTGGAAGCAGCCCTACAAGCAGCCGCTGGTGCGCTGGGGCACGCTGCTGCACGACAAATTCATGTTGCCTCACTACGTGTGGGAGGACCTGCGCGATGTGGTGCGCGACCTCAACGATAACGGCTATCCCTTCCAGCTGGAGTGGCTGGCGCCCTTTGAAGAATTCCGCTTCCCCCACTATGGCCGGGTACAGCTGGACGATGTGCAAATCGAACTGCGCTGGGCGATAGAGCCCTGGCATGTGCTGGGCGAAGAGATCAGCAGCTTCGGCACCTCGCGCTATGTGGACTCCTCGGTGGAGCGTTTGCAGGTAAAAGTTAGCGGCCTCCCCCCCGGTCGCTATCTGCTCGCCTGTAACGGCCGCCGGGTGGTGCTCAACCCCACCGGCAAGCAGGGCGAATATGTCGGCGGGGTGCGCTACCGCGCCTGGCAGCCGCCCTCGGCCTTGCACCCCACCATCGGCATCCACTCGCCGCTGGTGTTTGATTTAATCGATACCTGGAACGGCAAGAGCATCGGCGGCTGCAGCTACCACGTCAGCCACCCCGGCGGGCGCAGCTACGAGCGCTTCCCGGTCAATGCCAACGAGGCGGAATCGCGCCGCGGCAACCGCTTCTTCGACTTTAACCACACCCCGGGGGCATTGCCGGTTACCCCGGCGGGGGAAATCCTGCGCGAGTTTTTTGCCCACAAACACCCGCCGAGGCCCATGGCCCCGCCACCGGAAGAGCCGGCTGGCGAGTACCCCCACACCCTGGATTTGCGCCGCTAAAGGCGCAATTAACCGGCGCCCTGTCTGTCCCCGCTGGCAGGGCGCAAACCAAAGCGCCAATTTAGGGTTACAATCCTGTTGAGCTAACAACAATTCCTACTCGCTGCGCCTATGACTTCCAACGCCCCAGATCTGCTTTCACCCCAGGTTGATCAATCACCTACCTACAGCTCGCTGATTCAAGGCGTGGACGAGGCCTATGGCCGCGATGGCCAAATTCGCCCGCATTGGCAATACCTGCTCAGCAGCTTAAAAAATATGGGCGAGCGCTCGCTCAACGAGCGCCAGCAAAAAGCCGCACGCATACTGCGCGACGATGGCGCCACCTACAAAATTTACGACGAGCCGGACGCCAACCAAAGTTGGCAGCTCAACCCTGTACCGCTGCTCATTAGCAGCGAGGAGTGGGAACCTGCCGAAGCGGCGCTGATTGAGCGCGCCGAAGTATTTAATCTGCTGCTGCAGGATATCTACGGCGAGCGCAAACTCCTTCGCCAGGGAATAATCCCGCCCGAACTACTCTACTCGCACCCGGGCTTTTTACGCGCCTGCAACCAAATCAAACTCCAGGGCGAGCAACAATTAATTTTGCACGGCGTGGATCTGGTGCGCGGCCCCGACGGCCAGATGCGCGTTATGGCCGACCGCACCCAGGCGCCCTCGGGTATGGGCTACGCCCTGGAAAACCGCACGGTGATGAACCGGGTTTTCCCCAGTTTATTTCGCGACAGCCATGTGCATCGCCTCTCGCTGTTTTTTTCGCGCCTGCGCCAAAAATTGCAAGCGCTCAACCCCAATGGCGGCATAGCGCGCATCGCCGTGCTCACCCCCGGCGCCTATAACGAAACCTATTTTGAGCACGCGTATCTGGCTAACTATTTAGGTTTTCAATTGGTACAGGGCAGCGACCTGAGTGTGCGTAACGGTTATGTATGGATGAAAGCGCTCGACGGATTAAAACGTGTAGATGTGATTTTGCGCCGCGTGGATGATGTCTACTGCGACCCGGTGGAATTAAAAGGCGACTCGCAATTGGGCGTGCCCGGTTTATTGGAAGTGGCGCGCATGGGCCGCGTCGCCATTGCCAATCCGCTCGGCTCCAATGTTTTGGAAAACCCCGCGCTCTTGCGTTACCTGGCAGACATTTCGCGCGCGCTAATTGGCCGCGAACTGGCAGTGCCCAGTGTCAAAACCTGGTGGTGCGGCAACCCGGATGATTTGGAATATGTGTGCGCAAACCTGCGCAGCCTGTTAATTAAGCCCACTTACCGTCGCCCGGGTTTGTACGAAGTTTATGGCGCGGAGTTGGATGAAACCAAAATCCTCGCCTGGCAAAACCGCATTCGCAAAAACCCTTACCAATATGTTGCACAGGAATACGTGCCTTGCTCCAGCTCACCCAGCTGGCACCAGGGGCAATTAATTCCCTGCGCCTCGATTTTGCGCACCTTTGCGGTAGCCACCGACAACGGCTACTCGGTCATGCCCGGCGGCCTTACCCGCGCCAACCTCGACGCCGACAACAAAATTATTTCCAACCAGCGCGGTTCGGTCTCCAAAGACACCTGGGTGCTGGCTTCAGAGCCGGAAAAACGCCTTAGCCTGCGCAGCCCGGATATGCTCCAGGTAATTGAAGACACCAGCGAACTGCCCAGCCGCGTGGTGGAAAATTTATTCTGGATGGGACGCTACACCGAGCGCGCCGAATCGGCACTGCGTTTATTGCGCACAGTCTCGCTGCAAATCAACCGCACTGAAGCCCTGCCCGATACAGTCGCGCGCACACTGCTCAGCGCCGTTACCCATGTCACATCCACTTATCCCGGCTTTGCCAGCGTCAATCAGGATTTATTTAAAAACCCCGAGCCGGAATTTATTTCGGTACTGCTCGACAGTCAGCGGATCGGCAGTGTAGCCAGCAATATCATCGCGCTGATTCGCTCCTCCGAGCAGGTCAAGGAGCAGCTCTCCAGCGACACTCAACGGGTGATCAACGACATAGGCGATCACCTGGAAGAGTTGCGCACTGCCATCAACCAAAGTGGCCTGGTAGCCGCAGAGGAAGCTACCGCAAGATTAGTTACAGCTCTGCTGGCACTCACCGGATTAATTCACGACTCCATGACCCGCGACAACGGTTGGCACTTTATGGAAATGGGTCGCCGCCTGGAGCGCGCGCTGCAAATCACCAGCAGCATGCGCGCGCTGCTCGCGCCCAAGTTTGACGACTTTGGCCAGGAGGTATTAATTGAATCGGCGCTGCTCAGCGGCGAGGCGCTAATTAATTATCGCCGCCATTATCAGAGCGGCATCAATATGGAACACGGGCTGGAGATGATATTGCTCAACAGCCGCAACCCGCGCTCACTCATTTATCAATTAGCGCAATTGGAAATGCACTTTAGCGACCTGCCCGGCAATCGCGATAAATTAAGTGAGCAGAGTAAATATCTACTTGAGGCCACCACCGCCATCAAACTCAGCGACATCAAAGCACTGGTTAAATCCACCAGCGGTGTGCGCGACAATCTGGATCAGCTGCTGGCACGGGTTCAGTATTTAATTAGCAGCGCCGCCAAAGCCATTAGCCACCGCTACTTCGATCACACCGATGGCCCGCAACTACTGGTAAAAAATACCGACTGGCAAGAGCAGCTTTGAAGGACTAACTATGAAGTTTCAGGTTAAACACTCCACCCACTACCACTACGCCTTGCCGGTGAGCAACTGCTACAACCTGGCCTATATGCTGCCGCGCTCCACGCTCAACCAGCGCGTCGAAAAAATCGACATCCAAATTTCACCCAATACCAGCATGCGCAATACCCGCCAGGATTATTTCGGCAACTCCTTTTTACAATTTTCCATCGAAAAAGATCACCAGGAGCTGGACCTGAGCATCACCAGCCAGATTATTACCCAGGAACAGCAAAGCAGCATTAACCTGGACTTTGGCAACCCTTGCACCTACGTAAAATACCTGCTTAAAAACAGCAAGGAGTGGCAGTGTTTGCAAGCGCGCGAATTCGCACTCAACTCGCCCATGGTGCAACAACACGCCGACCTCGTCGACTATGCCGCACCCAGCTTTAGCGACGACCGCCCGTTCCTATCGGCGGTGTTGGATTTAACCCAGCGCATCTACAACGACTTCGCCTACGATCCGCAATTCTCCGACGTCGCCACCCCACTGGCAGATGTGCTCAAGCACAAGCGCGGCGTCTGTCAGGACTTCGCCCACCTCGCCATAGGCTGTTTGCGCTCGCTCGGCTACCCGGCGCGCTATGTCAGCGGTTACTTAGAGACGCTGCCACCACCCGGCCAGGAAAAACTCGTGGGCGCCGACGCCACCCACGCCTGGTTCGCGGTGTATTCACCCGGCGAAGGCTGGTATGACTTTGATCCCACCAATAACACCCTCACCAATGAGCAGCATTTGACTACGGCTTGGGGTAGAGATTATTCGGATGTATCGCCATTGAAAGGCGTTATTTTTGGCGGTGGGCATTCACCGCAGTTGATGGTATCGGTGGATGTGCAGAGGATGGTGGAGTAGGAAATTTTTTCTTAATTGCAAAAAATAATTACCGAATATTGGTTTATTTTGCCTGCGGCACGCCTGCATTAAGACAGCAACACATAACTCAGATACATATTTGAGTATTGATATTAAATACTTAAAAATTCATACTCCATTTCTACCTATTCACAAGCTCCCAGCAAAACCACTATGAAAGAAACACTACGCAAACTCTGTTCTCCTATCCTCAACCAGTTCGAAACCGGTGAAAGTAGCTTCGAGTACAAAAAATCCCACCGTACCATCCTGATTGTAGCGGCAGTGTTGTTTTGGGTAATTTCACTCTTCTCCCTGTTTATTTTTATCAAAGCCTCAAAACTCGAAGGCCTGCTTCCAGTTGCTATTTTTCTAATTGCGGGAACTGTTTGCGGGATAGTTGGATTTTTAGGCAGCGATAAAGCCGTGGCAAAAATCTGGAAGAGCAAGTAACACCTTGATAGTTATCGGGAGCTATTCGTGGATACTAACTTCTGGTATCAAAAATGGGCGAATAACGATATTGGTTTCCATCAATTGGAAGCCCATCCATTATTAATAGCCCACTTAAAGTCACTCAAGCTGGCCCGGGGTGCTCGCATATTTTTGCCCCTGTGCGGCAAAACTCTGGATATCCACTGGCTGCTTACCCAAGGGTTTTGTGTGGTGGGTGCAGAGCTAAGCCAGATTGCGATAGAGGAATTATTTGCGGAGTTAAACCTTACCCCGACGATTAAATCTTTAGGTGAGATCACCCACTGTAGCGCGCCCAATCTGGATATTTTTGTGGGTGATATTTTTTCGCTCACTCAGGACCAACTGGGTCTAGTGGACGCCATTTATGACCGCGCCGCACTGGTGGCATTACCAGATAGCATGCGTGTAAGCTATACCCAGCACTTAACGGCCATTACCAATAGCGCACCCCAGTTGCTAATTACTTTTGAGTACGATCAAAGCAATCTGCAAGGACAGCCCTTCTCCGTCGATCAAGCTGCGCTCACCCAGCTGTATCACCATCACTATGTGTTAACTTTGTTAACCACCCAAGCACTGGCGAGCCAGTTTAAAGGCCAGGTCGATGCCACTGAATTAGTCTGGCACTTAAGCCGGAAGCCATAGGCATTCTTATGATTATCCGCACCGCCACAGCGAGTGATTTAACGGATTTAATATCCCTCTACAGAGAGCTGCGCCCAAATGACCCGGTAACCGAGCCCACCCGTTTACACAGGCAACTTGTGGAAATAGAAACCTACCCGCACTTGGCGATTGTGGTCGCTGAACACCAAGGTCATTTGCACGCAACCAGTATGCTGGCCGTCATCCCCAGCTTAGCCATGGGTGGCAGGCCTTTTGGTGTGATAGAACATGTGGTCACTCTCGCCAGCTCGCGCGGGCGCGGTTATGCACAAGCGGTAATTACCCATGCACTGGCGCTCGCCTGGCAACGAAACTGCTACAAGGTCATGCTGCTCTCTGGATTTAATCGCCCCGAAGCCCACAAGCTTTATTTAAAACTTGGATTTGATGGCGACAGAGAAAGAGGCTTTGTCATTAAGGCGCCAAACCTATAGGCAGAAAATTGCCAATTCCTTCCTTTAATGTCCCACGACTCCCTCGCGATATTTTTTCAGCTCTAACCAATAACAAGTCCTGTCACAGACAAAATTTTTCTTGGTTAGTCGCCATCCCGATCGGTATTACTTTATGCTAGGGACTCAAAAACTACACCATAGGGTAATCATGATGCAGACTATCAAGGACTTTTTAGCCTCGCTTCAAGGTGATTGGCTGGGAGAGGAATCTATAGCAACAACCCCTTGGGGAGCAGGAGGAATTGCCCTGGCTCAAATCAGCAATCGCTCGGTGTTTAACGGTGCCTTGCTGCAAGACTACAACTCCACGCGCGATGGCAAACCCTGGTTAAGCGCCCACGCCGTGTTTATCCCTCAAGCAGAAAACACAGCACAGCTATTTTGGTTTGACAGCTTTGGCTTTACTCCCACTGAACCGGCATCAGGCAATTTAACCAACGAGGGAAAGCTGGAAATAATTCGCCGCTCACCGCGCGGCATTACACGCCACACTTACTGCCTGCTTCGTCCAGATAGCTATTCCCTTAGCCTGGAAAGCTCTTTTGATGAGGGGGTGAGTTGGAGTCAGGTAATGAACGGCACCTATACGCGTCAAGGGCAAGAGAATATACGTTAACTTGCCCGACAATAATTATTTTTATCACCAATGCTGTTCCTCACCAACAGTAAATTTAAGTGACACTGAATAGGCAATTGCCATAATGGCGCGCAATGATGCCAATCGGCAGAAAAGTGTGTGCACGCTTCAAATTGTTTAGTGTAAGGGTTAAAACACCTAAGCCAAACGCGCTATTATAATTTTGGAACAGGACAAACCTCAGGCTTTTGTATAAGCCCTTCAAATTTCCAATTACTGCAAAGGAGTTAGCTATGACAGGTACAAGCCGCGCGGAATTTACACTCGAACTAATCAAGGTTTTGATTTGGCCGGTAATTTTGGTGATAGGCGCGTTCTGGTTGGGGCCCGATTTTCGCGACATTATCAAAGAGCGCAATATTAAAATTGGCGGTGTTTTTGAGGTAGGTGACAGGGTGTCCAATTTGCAAAACAGCTTTCAGGATGAACTGCTCAACCAAAAAGACCTGCTCAACAAAATTCTCAATAGTGCCGGTGATGCAACCCAGGTTAAAGCCATCGCTGAACAGGGCATTAGCAGCCTGGAGAACGCGCAAAAAGGCGTTAAAAAGGAATTTCACAGTATTCAGCAAAATCTGCCCGACACTCAAGTGCTAACTTCACTGCCGCTTGCGACAGCACCAACACCGGCAAATGCCAACGCGGCTGAAATACTATCAGCGACAGCCTCACCGCAAAGTGCCCCTGAATGGGAATCCTATGGGTTTAAAATGCTGCTGGAGCGCAAAGTCGAACCCGCCGTTGATGCCTTTACCCGCGCCGAAAAGCTCTGGCCCGATTACCACAATGTGGCGGAAATTCGCCAGCTGCTGTTAAAAAACAAACACTGGCTCGCCTCGGCAACAGACGCGCAATGGCGCGATTTTTGTAACCAGCTGGTTGAACAGTATTCCTGGGGGATGCCCAGCCAACTGCGCCAGGCGTTGCAGTCGGGCGACTACCGATAAACTGGCAAAACCAACAGTCAGGCGCATCGGCTTAACCAAGAACACCAAACACGTAAACAGATAAAAAAACGGGAGCGCAACTGGCTCCCGTTTTTTATTGCGTTTTTTATTGGTGGTCAATTACTCTTTAAAAACCAGGCTCAGGCTAACCGGTACTGCGGTAGCTATTGCCGGCAGTGCAGCCACTTCCTTTAAACGATCTATACCGCCAACCAAATCAAAATCCGCCGCATTAACTATCAGTGGGGCTGTGGTTGTCACCAGTATTTTTTTGGCGGACAGCTTCACCACCTGCAGGTTGGCAGAGTAAGCCTTTTGTTTGCCGTGCAGGTCGATATTGGCCTCGGTGGTAAGCGCCCACACTTCGCCCACTTTTAATCCCGCCAGCTTGGCCATATCAACATTCACCTCCACCTTGGCCTGGGGGAAGTCTTCGGTTTTAAACAGCAGTTTTTGCATGCGCTCATTGCGAATAGGAACGCCGGTTTCCACGCTGTTAAGGTCTATTTCTATATGCGCTTTGCCCTGCTTTTCGATAGCGCCTGTCATCTTTAAAAAACTGTGATTTTCGCCAATAGCATCTTTCTTTACCGAGAAGAAGTGTAGGCTTGAGTCCGCCGGGTCGAGCGACCACTGGGCAGACGCTGATATAGAGCAGCAACCAAGAGTAACTGCCGCCATTAACTGGGTGAATTTAGATGAAAACATTGATTACCTCCGCTGAATCCTTAGGTGAAAACTTATATGCCATAAGCAGTTGGTGCCAGGCACTGGGTTACAAAATTATGACATAGCCTTAAGCTCAACTTTAAAATTGTTATGATGTTAGGCCTTTGGTGGGGATTTGGTGAGATAAGTTATGCAAACAGGCAAAGTTTTTCTGATTTTTTACATAGGTTTACTCGGGCTCACTGGCCTGTTTGGCCTGGTGGCTTGCGATTCCAAACCGCCCGAAAGCGCCATTATTAGCGGCCAGGCCTATTACCGCGAGCGTATGGTGGTGCCAAATAGCAGCCAATTGGAAGTGTTTTTAGAAGATGTCAGCCTGGCCGATGCCCCCGCCAAACTGCTTGGAAGCACCCTGATCCCCGATGCCGGTCAGCCGCCCTACTCGTTTGAAATTCGCTATCAGCCCAATGAGATTATGCCTGGCCACACCTTCAACCTGCGCGCGCGCCTGACCTACAGGGACGAACTGCTATTTACCACGGTTCAGGCCTACCCGGTACTGAGCCAGGTAGCTGGCAGAAATAAACTGCTATTGGTACGTGCCACCGCAGTAAAAAGCACCGAAACCCCACTGCCCGACCCATTGCTGGAAACTCGCTGGCGCCTGCTTGAGCTCAGGGGTAAACCGGTAAAGCAAAATAAGCAGACGGCCAATATTTACTTTGGTCCAGCGAATCAATTAAGCGGTAGCGATGGCTGTAATCGCCTGGTGGGCAAGTACCTGGTGTCGGGCGAGGCCCTTACTTTTGCCGAATTGGCATCGACTATGATGGCCTGTATGGACAACACCGAGCAGGCCCAGGTGTTTAATACCAGCCTGAGCCAGGTGAGCCATTTCAAGCTCGACCAAAATCAATTGATGCTGTTAAACGATGCGGGGGAAACGCTTGCCCGATTCAAACTGCACCCGGCGCCCTAGGGCCATTACTTGGCAGCCCCCTGCTGGCGGAACTCCGTAGGTGTAAGCCCAACCATGCGCTTGAAAAAGCGGTGAAAGGCCGAGGGGCTGTTAAAGCCCGCCTTAAAAATCAGCTCCAGAATCGTTTCGTCTTTGTGTTCCGGAGCCAACAGTAAACGTTTGACCTCCTCCACGCGATAGCGGTTGATAAACTCAAAAAAATTCGACTGGTAGTGAACCTTGAGAATGGCCGAAATATCGCGCGGCTTTAAACCTATCTGCTCAGCAAAGCGCTCCAGGTTAAGATTGGGCTCCAAATACAATTTATCCTGGTGAATCGCCTTTTCAATTAATTCGACTTTGGAATCCATTTTAGTGGGCTGCGAGGGTTTGGCTGCAGGCACCAATTGCAAGCTGACCAACTGGCGGGTGTTAACCAAACCAAAAATAAACAGCCCGTTCACCAGCAGCACAGTGAGGTAGTTGTCGATAATTCCCAGGGTATCGCTCACCGAGGCACTCACGTGTCCTTCCAAAATATAGGTAAACAGCGACCAGGCCCAATGCAAACAAAAACCCGCCAGGACAAAATCCGCCAACTTGAGTTCAGACTCAGAGATGGTCGAATAAAAATGGCGCAGCTGATCGCGCACCTTGTATTCAGCCACCACACTCGCAATGATGTAGATAAACGGCGACAACTTCACCAGCGACCAGACAAAAGCCACAGCCCCCTTTTGCACACCGGTCGGCCAGGAGGCCGGCTGCCACTTGTGGCTATCAATATTAAAAATCAGCAAGGTCGCCACCCCCAGAAATGCCGGCAGCAAATGGATTAAATTGGCCCAGCGGCGCAGCTGTATTTCCTCTGAGAGCGAGCGCAAATAAAAATAGAGCGCCGGTCCCTGCACCAGCAGGCAAAAAGCCAGCAGCGAAACCACCAGCGGCGTACTGTTGATAGCGGCGGTTTGCATCTTCAGGTTCCACACCACAATCGTCGTGGTTAGCACCAGCGCAATAAGCACAAAAAACACCGACAGCAGCCGGCGCGGCTGCAAGCGCTTGGCGGGGAACAGGTTGAGAAATACCGCCAGGCAACAGCATTCGAGTGCGGTAAGTACCAGCACCATGTCGTGAATGTTGAGGAAATTTTCTTTCATTGGATGAGGACCGCCCCTGCAGACTTAGACGTTATAGTGATTGGCGGATAGCACCGCACCAGGTTTTAGCTGGTGCGGCGCGATAAACAATTATTTAAACACGCAGTGTTTGGCGTAGTCCTTTGCCTCGTTCATGGTGATATCGCCTGATGCCTTCTCCTTGATGGCAGCGCACCACTCAGGGCTGCCCACTTTGGGCGAGCATGCACCCAGCAGCGACACCAAAGCCAGGACCAGCAGCCCCTGAACCGATAACCCTGACCAACTTTTAATCATTTTTTGCATAATTATCTCCCATCTATTCGCCCTCGCAGGTGTCGAAAGCGCGCATGTTTGG
>CBINKF010000034.1:0-11627 GCA_966251115.1 uncultured Cellvibrio sp. | reverse complement strand
TAGCTGCGTTGTCACCCACCCCATACACACTTTGCCCCGTGTAAGTTGAGCCGTTGTTGCAGGTGAAGTTGACTGTCACTGTACCGCTGGTCGAACTTGCTGCGCTGCTAGAGCTGCTGGAAATGCTTGATGAACTGGAGCTGCTCGATGAACTAGCACTGCTGGTGGTGGAACCACTCAAGGTGTATTTCAAACTTGCATCGTTAAAGGTGATTGTATAGGTGCCTGCCGTAGTGACATAAATATCGCCACCACTCTGCTCAGCCGTTTTGTCGCTATTGGTATCGCCAAAATTGGTGGTCCAGTCGCCATAGACATCAAACTTAAAGCGATCAGTGCTGCTGCCGCCAAAGGTTGCAGTACCGGTCCAAGTTCCATTGTCACAGGTCATGGGAGTACTGGCCCAGCTATTAAAGGTGCCGCGCAGGTTCATGGTTGAATAAACGCAGTTGTTACCCACTATAACCCCGCTCATAGCGTTGACATGAATCGCTGCAGCTTTTTTAGCGCCCAGGGTAAACATGGCTTTGCCGTCGGCACCCACACTGATGGTTGGCCCAGAGCAAACACCGTTGATGAAATCACCGCGCTCCACATCGCAATAAGCCCCCTGGGGCAAACCAGTTTGCAAGGTGACGCTCATACTGGAGGAATCACCGTTAATTACCACAAAGCCCAGCGCGCCGCGACCAAAGGCAATTTGGTTGCCGCCATTGTCCCACCAGTTGGAGACATAGAAAGCGGCGTTGGTTGCATTGCGGAAGCCAACCATATTGGCGATTTCGCGATTGCGGTGTTCGCACAACCAGCCGTTATTACACGCGCTGGCACCGCTCGATGGTGGACCCTGGTCATGATCAGTCCAGGCATAACTGGACATCACCTTGGGGTAGCCATAGGGGAAGGCGAGCATAAACACGTGCGCCAAATTGTTTACGTCCGTACCGTCTTTATAGGTAATGATGTTGCTGGTGTTTTGACGTTGGTTATCGTGGTTCTCGACAAACACCACCGCATCGCCGCTGGCTAACCAGCCACTCCATACACCAATATTTTGCAAATCTTTTAATGCACCGCGGCCTTTAAAATAATTGCCAATGGTATTGGTGTAATTAAATTCGGTGACATCACCAATGTAAGTATATTGGCTGGGCTGCACAGGCTCACCGCCCGCGCCTATCACCTCTTGGAAAATATAGGGGTTGCCGTTCAGACGGCTTTTGATATTGGCAATATCACCGTTGGCAATATGTTTGGCAGCATCGATGCGGAAGCCGGCAACGCCCAGGCTCAACATATCGTTCATGTAGTCGGCAATTTTTCCGCGCACGTAATCGGATTCGGTTTTCAAATCGTTAAGGCCGGAAAGGTCGCAATTTTGAATTGACCAGGCATCAGAATAATTAATATTGCTGGTGCAGGAGTGGAAATCATTTACGCTATAGGGCACTTCCGGAAAGCTGCGATTCCAGGCAGCCATGTGGTTGATAACCGCATCCACATAAATATCAACACCTACAGCTTTACAGCGCTGAACCATGCTGGCGAATTCGGCACGCGTGCCCGAGCGCCCTTCAATGGCGTAGCTAACTGGCTGGTAGCGAGTCCACCACTGGCTGCCGGAAACCGATTTTTGCGGTGGTGAAACCTGGACCGCAGCGAAGCCTTTAGGGCCTAAATAATTTTCGCATTCGCTGGCGATATCGTTCCATTGCCATTCAAACAAATGGACAAAGGCAGTGCGCGGAGTGGTTTGAGCGTTAACACAAATAAAAGGCGTAAGGCACGCGGCCAGCAGCCAGGCAGAGAGTTTTTTCATGGCGATTTACCCGAAGTTTCTACAAATTATCTTTATTATGATTGCGTCACCCAAGTGATTTAGAGCGCGCAAAAAACCTCGTAAAAAACTATACGGGATTCAAATTGGAAAGTTTTATTGAATACGTATTCAATAAAAAAATGTGTCATTAAAGGTAGCAGAAACCACCAGTATTCCGTGGTTGTCAGTCACCAAAAGGAACAGCGAGAAACACTCAGATATTTTCACAAGGTTCTGCAATGGTTTGCAAAACCAGATGAAAAAAACGCAAAATTTAATTGCTGGCCAGCGCCAAACGCTGTTTGTATCGCTCCAGAAGGATTTTTACGCGCGACACATAAGTCTGGGTTTCTTCAAATGGAGGGATCGCATTGTAGCGGGATACCGCCGTGGGGCCGGCATTATAGGCTGCCGTGGCCAGGCTGATGTTGCCATTAAATTTATCCAGCAACCAAGCCAGGTACCTGGCGCCGCCCATAATATTTTGGGCTGGGTCGAGACTGTCGCTCACCGCCATGTCCCGCGCTGTAGCGGGCATTAGCTGCATCAGCCCCATAGCCCCCTTGCGCGAACGCGCCAGAGGATTAAAGTTGGACTCAGCATGAATTACCGCTCTCAATAGCGCCGGGTCCACACCGTATTTTTTAGCAGCCGAGGCTATGGAATAACTAAATTCACTCAGGTACAAGCGCGTAGTGTGCCAATCTACGGTTGAAAGGGCACTACAGGCGTAACAACTGTTGTAAACCATCACCTGAAAGTCGGATTTAAGCGGCACCCGGTCACTAAAAGCTACCGCACCGTCTTTGCGGTATTTATAAAACTTAAACGACCTTTTCGGTTTAGCCGCTGCTCGGCGTGCCTCCGCCTCTTCAGCTTTGCGCGCCGCCTCTTCCTCGGCCGTGCGTTCTGCCACCAGGCGCACCTGCTCCTCAAAACTCAAATCGCTCAGGCTTGCCGGGGTCTCTAGCTGCTCCTCCAGTTGGTGCACGCTAAAGCTACCCTCCGCCCAGGCGCTAACCGGGGCAGCCGTCAGCAGCCCGAAAATCAGCATATTGGAGAGGGTTTTAGCCATGGAAAGCGACTTTTTAAGGAAATGGGTTTTAAAGTCTAGCCCAAAGCCGATAAGTGTTATGCGAAAAAATGGGCATTTCCACGACCCAGGTCGGCAATAGCATCAAAAAACTGACAAAAACTAGCTTTCCAACCACACATCGCGCGCCCAATGCCACACCGATGGCCAGGTCTCATCCGTCAGGTCGCCATCGCGCCAAAACACCACCTCGCCCTCCGGCTCAACACAGTAATAGTTGCCATTGTGCTCACACAGTGGCAACAGATAGCGCGGCACCCCCATAGCCCAGGCGGTGGCTGTTACTTCTGGGATATAGGTATGGGAATGAGGGTCGGCGGCAGTGACCGGCTCCAGGTGACCGTAGACCACATCGCTGACTTCCAGCAGGAAGGTACGCATTTCACGCGGTATGGGAAGGAGGATTTCTTCTTCGATTTGCACCAATTGGTCTTCATCGGGTAAATCCAGGGGCACGGGTACGGGTTCGTTGTACTCGCGCAGCAGGTCGATAACGTCTTCCATTGAAGGGGGTTCTTTGCTACTTGGGGAGGCGGACTATAAACCTATGTCCGCCGGGGGGACAAGTCATTTAGGCTGCTTTTTAAGCAACTCTTGGCGCTGCTTTTGATAGGTGTTGTAGTCAGGCGCCAAAGACTCAAGGCATTTTTCACGCTGGACGCCACTTAAGGTGTTGCACTCGTTGGTGCGATTGGCCTGAATAGAATCGTAAACCTGGCGGTTGCTACAAGCAGCCATAGAGAAAATAGCTGCAACAATTAAAAATTTCATCTCGCTCTCCTTGATCGACTGGGGCTGAAATTCAGTTGAGAATTGGATCTCCAACTGTCAATCAAGTTCCCTAAACCCCAAACAGCGACAATTGATTGTCCACTAACTGCTGCAGAGATTCATTCTGAAAATGCAAGATCGAATCCGCCACCGGTGTCAGTTGTTTATCCACATAGTGCTGGTAATCAATTGCGCTCTGGCGAATCTCCACCGGTTCGGGTCCATTGATAGTAATCCAGTAGCTGATCCAGTCGCCGCGCCTGAGGCGCTCACCGGTCTGATCAACATATTTGCGCGCGGCCTGTACATGGGGTGGGACATTTTTTTGGTATTCGTGCAAATGGCGGCGCAAGCGTTTGCGATAAATCAACTCGCTGTCGCGCTCGCCCGCCAACACCTCTGCGGTAGTGCGCCGTACAAAGTCTAAATAATCTTCGCCGTCAAACACCTGGCGATAGAGCTGTGCCTGAAAGGTTTTGGCCAATTGGGTCCAATCGGTGCGCACATTTTCCAGGCCTTTAAACACCATCTCGCGCACGCCGTCTTTTTCAACCAGGCCGGCGTAGCGTTTTTTGGTGCCCTCATCGCTGCCGCGCATGGTGGGCATTAAAAAGCGCAGGTAATGGGTTTCGTATTGAATCTCCAAGGCACTGGCAAGATTAAATTCATTTTTTAACGTGTTGCGCCACCAGTCGTTAAGCTCGCGCGCCAGACGCGCGCCGATTTTGTTGCACTGCGCCGGTGTTTTAGGCGGTTTGCCCACACAGTTATTTTCCAGCCAGACAAACAGCGAGTCGGTATCGCCATAAATTACGGCATAGCCCTGCTGTTCAATCCAATCGCGGCTGCGCTGAATAATGTCGTGGCCGCGCAAGGTGATGGAACTGCACACGCGCGGATCGAAAAAACGGCAACCGGTGGAGCCGAGCACGCCGTAAAAGGAGTTCATAATAATTTTAATGGCGTGGGACAGGGGAGCATTTTTGGCAAGCTTGGCGCGGTCGCGCGCCGCCGACAGCTGCTCAATCACCTGCGGCAGAATATGCCCCTCGCGCGCAAAGTAAGCGCCGTTAAAACCCGGCGCGGTTTGCGCCTCATCCAGCTGTTGATGTTGGGCGATCCAAAAGGCGCAGGGGTCGATTAAAAAGCTGCGGATAATGCTTGGATACAGGCTTTTAAAATCCAGCACCAGCACATTGTCGTAAATCCCCGGGCGCGACTTCATCACATAGCCGCCGGGGCTGATTACATCAGATTCCAGCTCGCCTAAATTGGGCGCCACATAGCCGCGCCTGTGCAAGCGCGGCAAATAGGAATATTCAAAGGCGGCGACAGAGCCGCCAATGCGGTCGAGCAGCAGGCCGGTTAGCTGGCTGCGCTCCAGAGCAAACTCAAGCAGTTTTTTATCGGCGAATATATCCCACACCAGGCGGCAATCCTGCAGGTTGTAATCCGCCAGCGCCAGTTTGTCGCGTTTAAATAACTCGGTGATGTCATCACCGCGATTATCGCCCGTTAATAACTTGCCCTCGCCCAATAACTCCTCGGCGACGTTTTGCAGCGAGAAGCTATCAAAGCGGTAGTTGGCAGCCTTGAGCAACTCAATACCATCCAGCGCCACCCGCCCGGGAATCACCACAAAACTGCGCCCGCCCTCGCCCTCTTCATGGCGCCAGTGAATCGACTGGCCAGCGCGCCCCAAGCGCAATTCAAGCTGCAGCTTTTGGCAAATTTGCTCCAGCACCAGCAGGTCAAATTGCACCAGGTTCCAACCGATTAAAATATCCGGGTCGTAATCTGCCAGCAGCGTAAAAAATTGCTCTAAACAGGCGCGTGCATCCGCGCAAAAAATTACCCGCTCAGTATCTTCGCCCTCGCCCACCATCAACACTTTTTGCAGATCCTCGCCCGCATAAAGGCCAATGGAATACAGCTGCTTGGCATCCATGGAGGTTTCTATATCCAGCGAGAGCATTTTTAACGCGGGTCGCCAGAGGCTATCGGCATCGTTCAATGGCGCCAGGCGAGGATTTTGTAGCGGCGTGTTATCACGTGGGATTTGCTGTACATCCAGCTGTGCACCAGCAGTAATAAAGCGCTCCATCAAATAGCGCTCGGGTGGGCGGATATCCGCCTCCCAGCAATCTATGCGCGCCTGGTGCAGCAGCTCCTGGGCATCGCGCCCGGTGCGGTGGCTTTTAAAATAGAGGGCGTTAACCGCCTGATTACGGACAGTTTTTAACTCAACCGGCGCCATACGCCAGTGGCGCAAACGGCTGAGCAGCGTTTGAATGTTATCCGCCTGATCGCGCGGCACAAAATACACCACCTCCTGCCCGGTGATCTGCGTCCACACAGGCCCCCGCTCAGTGGCCCACCAAAGCTCAAGCGTAACCCCCGCCGGCGCCCGCCCCGAAGGGCTGTAGGCGTCGCGCCACTGGCGAGTAAGGAGGAATGCGCGGGTCATAGGCAACGTCAAAACAACTGGATAAGCAACCAGTATACCTGAGTGATGGGGGTTGGACTATGGGGGCTAACGAAGAGGATTTTGTGGTCGGAAAAGCGCAGCGCCTTCCGACGTTGACTGGATCAGATTGTCGGATGGCGTCTGCGGCTTTTCCGACCGAAATAAAAAAACCCACCAGCAATCTAACATGCTGACGGGCTTTTGTTTAGCCAAGCTGATTTAACAGAAGGTTTTAATCCAACACCCGCTCATTGCCCGCCGGGTGCCAGGGGTCAGGTACATACAAACGGTGCGCGGCGTGTTTGTAGTAATCCAGATCATGCTCTGGCTTGCTGTACCCCTGTGGAATTGGCATACCCGAAAAACTCTGGAAATAAGTGATGCTGGAATCGCGCCACAATTGCGCATCGCGCGCCTGGATCTCCAGCAATGCTTTTACCTGGGCGAAGCGCTCAGGGTCGATTTTGCCCTGCACTTTTTCCCAGTCGGTTTGCATTTGCTGAACCTGCGCGACGCCCTCGGAATATTTGTCCACCAATTCATCCCAGAGGCTGCGGCCGGATTTCATTTGATATGTCCAGGGCAAATGGTGAAACCAGAGCAACAGATTTTCCGGCACAGTTTTTACATCGCCATATTGTTTGGCAATAGCCGCAGGATATTGCGCCAGGGCATTGGAGCCGGTGGCTGTGCGATCAAAACCTATACCGTTTTTGTCGGCGCGGTGATAGTAGGTTGCATTCCAATCGGCGCGGCCCATGTTGTCGGTCCAGGGGCCGGGGCGATAGTGGTCGCCCTGCGAGGGCACATGGGTGAGGCCCAGTGGATCACGATAATTTACCCCTGCTTCGCGCGACATCATCATCATGGGTTTTACTGCGGCGACCACTTGCGCATCGTTGGAAAAGGTCATGCGCAGCCACTCATCGGCCGCTTGCTCGGCGCTGATTTGATAGTTCCAGGCCATGCGGCCAAATGCGTACCAGCTGGCGGCGACAAAGGGGTGGCCGGTCCAGTTGCGATCGTTACCCGGATTGATAACTGCCGCCATACCGCTGTGATGTTTTTTACCTGGCGCCGTCGGGAAGGTTTTACCGGCGAGAATATTACCCACAGTCGAGCCTTCGCCTTTCACCCGCGTATCTGTCTGTAAAATTTCTTCAAACAATGGCCCCTGATAAGCCAGGTGGGTGTTAAAGCCAAAGTATTCCTGGGTGACCTGCAGCTCCAACATTAAATTGGTGTTGGGCATAGCCGGGAACAGCGGCGAGAAGGGCTCGCGCGGCTGAAAGTCGATGGGGCCGTTTTTAACCTGCAGAATGACGTTATCGCGGAACTTGCCATCGAGCGGTTTGAATTCGTCGTAGGCGCCGCGGAATCTATCGCCAATGTCGGGGTGGTAGACAAAGGCGCGCCAGAACACCAGGCCGCCGTGGGGCGCAAGCACGTCAGCGAGCATATTGGCGCCGTCGGCGTGATTGCGACCATAGCTCTGGGGGCCAGGTTGGCCCTCGGAATCTGCCTTCACCAAAAAGCCGCCGAAGTCGGGAATAAATTCATAAATTTTTTCGGTGTGAGATTTCCACCAGGCAATGACGCGCGGGTCGAGCGGGTCGGCAGTATCCAAATCGCCAAAGGCGCGCGGCGAATTAAAGTTGATCGACAGATACAGCTTGATGCCATAGGGGCGAAAAATATCCGCCAGCACTTTGATTTTTTGCAAAAACTGATCGGTGAGCAGGCGCGGGTCGGCGTTGACGTTATTGATCACAGTGCCGTTAATGCCGATGGAAGCGTTAATGCGCGCATAGTCGGTGTAGCGTGGGTCGCGGTAATTGGGCAGCGTGCCCCAATCCCACAGCGACAGGCCGGCGTAGCCGCGCTCCACCAGGCGATTGACGTTATCCCAATGGTTGGCCACCCGCTGCTCCAGGCGCGGCGCACTGGCGATATTCACCCCCGCCAGCGGCTGCTGGGTTTGGATAAGACGCAGCAAGTGAAAGCTGCCGTAGAGCAAACCTATGTCGGTATTGGCCGCTATTACCGTAATTGGACGCTTTTGGTAATTGAGCTGACGCAGCAGATAGCCCTCGCGGCCCAGCTTGGCCAGATCCTCCCCCAGCCCCAGGCTGGCAATAATGGCAGAGCTGGCGGGCGTACCTACAACCAAGGCATGCCTGCCCGGCTTGCCGGCCCCCAGGGCCACAGGTTTGCCCAGCAAACCGCCCAGGCCTCGCTGCAGCTCGCGGCGGGTGGCGCTTATAGTGTCGGAATCACCGGCCACCTGGATTTGGGTTAACTGGTTGCGGTAGTTTTTAAGCAGCTTGGCGTCAGCAACCTGGGGGTAGCGCAGCCAAAGCTCATAGCCGTCCTCCGCCTTAGCGGAGGTTATCCAGCAGCTGGCAACTAGCATAAACACCAGTGTTACCAATCGCCCCGCACTGTTTCTCTCAGTGTTTCTCGCTGTATCTCTCGCTGTGTCTCTCATCAGGGCTCACACCTTTATTTTGGTTATTTTCACCAATCAATACCTGTTAATTTCTTGACTTATTGTCAAAATAAATATATCACTTGAATACTAGAAAACATACTCAAGTAGTGTAAACCCGCCCAACGCTCAGTGGGCGGCCAAGCACTCGCCAGATTAGCGCAATGAGACAGGTCAATATGATAAGAAAGATATGGTTGGCGGCAGCCCTGTTATGCATCAGCTTCACCGCCCAGGCCCAGGAAAAAGTGATTCGAGTCAACGACTTTAGCGACCCCAACGCCGCCTATGCCATAAAAATGCTAAAGCTGGCATTAGCTCACAGTGGTAAAAATTATCGCCTGGAGATTCTTAAAGAAGACTTTACCCAAGCGCGCATTAACGAAGAGGTGCGCATCGGCGGGGCGCTGGATGCCTGCTGGAACTCTTCGGATGCCCAACTGGAGTCGCAGCTTACGCCAATTCGCATTCCACTATTTAAGGGGCTGCTTGGCTACCGCATTTTTATTATCAATAAAAATAACCAAGCCAGGTTTGATCGCATTCAAACCCTGAATGATTTAAAACAACTCACCGTCGGCCAGGGGCGCACCTGGGCCGACACACGCATTCTGGAAGCTAACGGATTTAACGTTATAAAAGTAAACAAATACCCTGGCTTGTTTTACATGGTAGAAGGCGGACGTTTTGACGCTTTTCCGCGCGGTGTTCATGAGCCCTTTGGCGAGCTGGCAGAGCGCCCGCAGCTGGACCTGGCGGTAGAGCAGCATTTAATGCTTTACTACAAAATGCCGTTTTATTTATTTGTTTCCAATAATAACCGCGAATTGCAACTGGATTTGTCACTGGGTTTTGAGCGCGCTATTGCCGATGGCAGTTTCGACGAAACCTTTCTCGGCGACAAAGCCATTCAGGACGTGATTGCCAAGGCGCATATGAAGGAGCGCAAAGTATTTGTGCTGGATAACCCCACGCTTTCGCCCGAAACCCCCTTAGAACGCAAGGAACTCTGGTTTGACCCTCAAACCTTACCCTGATTTTTACCACAAAAAAATATTTACAAATTCGGAGACATGACTATGGCCATCAATCGCCGCCAGTTTTTACAAAATTCTGCACTCCTGAGTGCGACGCTCGCCAGCGCCAAAATGCAAGCGGCCACCCAAGCGGCTGCCGCAACCGGATTAAAGGATGCCTATAAAGATGATTTTTTAATTGGCGCGGCCCTGAGCGCACAGATTATTCAGGCTAAAGAGCCAAAACTGGATGCGTTAATTCGCCGCGAGTTTAATGCCATAAGCCCGGAGAACTGCATGAAGTGGGGCGTTATACGCAATGAGGACGGCAGCTGGAACTGGAAGGATGCCGACGCCTATGTCGACTATGGCCACAAAAATAAATTGTTCACCCTGGGCCACTGCCTGGTGTGGCACAGCCAGATCCAGGATTCAGTTTTTTACGGTGCCGATGGCAAATACCTGGCCCCCGCCGCACTGGAGAAAAAAATGCAGGGGCACATTGCCACCATTACCCATCGCTACGGCAAAAAAATTCAGGCCTGGGATGTGGTCAACGAAGCCATGGGCGATGATCTGCAACTGCGCAAAAGCCACTGGTTTAATATTTTGGGCGAAAGCTTTCTCGACAAGGCATTCCATTTCGCCAAGGAGTCTGCGCCCCACGCGCAGCTTATTTACAATGATTACAACATAGAAAACACCGGTAAACGCGAAGCCGTTGCGGCTATGTTGGCAGGCTTGCAAAAACGCGGTGCGCCCATTAGCGGTGTGGGCATACAGGCCCATATCAGCATTGACGGCCCGAGCCTGGAGGAAATTGAAAAGTCCATTCTCACCTACGCCAAGCTTGGCCTGCGCGTAAACTTTACCGAGCTGGATGTGGATGTGCTGCCCTCGGTGTGGAACCTGCCTGTTGCAGAAGTCTCCACCCGCTTTGAATACCGCCCCGAGCGCGACCCCTACAAACAAGGCTTACCCAAAGACGTCAGCGAAAAACTGGCGGCGCGCTACCAGGGTTTGTTTAAATTGCTGATTAAGCACAAAGACAAAATTGATCGCGTGACCTTTTGGGGTGTAAGTGATGATGCCAGCTGGCTGAACGACTTTCCCATCAATGGCCGCACCAACTACCCGCTGTTGTTTGATCGCAATCATCAACCCAAAGATGCCTACTTTCGTCTGTTGGATTTAAAGCGCTAAACCAAAAAACGCGCTAAAAAAAGCCGGGCTTTTATGCCCGGCTTTTTTATTTTGCTGATTTTATTTATTTGCTGGGTTTATTTACCAGCCCATCTTCTTTTTAATAAATGCAGTCAGTTTCTCGGCGTTGGCCATATGCTGGGCCACACGCGGGTGCTGGCCATAGCCGGTAAATTCAAAAAACAGCGTATCCAGTTTGTCGTCGTGATACTGGGTTTTCATTTTTTCCACCGCAGCGCGAATATAGTTGGGCCATTTATCGTTGGCAGTGGCATCCATACTGCCCAGCGCGCACACAATTTGCGCTTTGGGGTATTTGGCGCGAATGCTGCGCACAAAATCCACATAGGCCTGCACCCGCTGTTCATCAGTGGGAATGGGCTGCAAACGCTTTTCGCGGTCAACCAACCAGGCGTCATTTTGGAAGAGGTTGATCAACACCAGCTCGGGAGTCCACTGGCTGAAGTCCCATTTGCTATCGTTATTGCCCACTGCACTTAGCTGATCGTAAAACTCTGGCATGGTAAACGGGAACCAGCTGATCATAATGCCAATGCCACTTTGCGATATGGTGTGCAGCTCGGCATTAAGGTTGCGCGCAGCAATCGAGCCATAGGCCAGGTAATTATTTTTTTCCGAGAGCAGATGGTCCGCGCCATTGTCGGCGCCTTCGTTGCCCATGCCTGTGGTTATGGAATCACCATAAATTTCCATGCGATGCTTGGGCCGTGGCGGCGGAGACAGCAGTTTGGCGTCGTCATCCAGCAGCA
>CBINKF010000033.1:0-11640 GCA_966251115.1 uncultured Cellvibrio sp. | reverse complement strand
TCGCCGGCAACAGCCTGTTCTGGAGTAACGACGGCTGGGGTGGCGAAAAATACTACAACGCCAGCGCCATCGGCTGGGTTCACAGCGACTGGAAAGCCAACCTGGTGCGCGCCGCTATGGGTGCCAATGGCGACGGCGGCGACTATTTAAGCGCCCCCGCCAGCAACCTGGCCAAAGTGAAAGCTGTGGTCAACGCCGCTATCGCCAACGACATGTATGTGATTATCGACTGGCACAGCCACCATGCCGAGCAGTACCAAAACCAATCCATCGCCTTCTTCCAGGAGATGGCGCGCACCTACGGTAATTCACCCAACGTGATTTACGAGATTTACAACGAACCCCTGCAAGTGAGCTGGAGCGGCGTGATCAAACCCTATGCCCAGGCCGTAATCGGTGCAATCCGCGCCATAGACCCGGACAACCTGATTATCGTGGGTACCCCCAGCTGGTCCCAGGATGTAGATGTAGCCGCCAACGACCCTATCACCGGCTACGCCAACATTGCCTATACCCTGCACTTCTATGCCGGCTCCCACGGCCAATACCTGCGCGACAAGGCGCAAACCGCACTCAACAAAGGCCTGCCTTTGTTTGTTACTGAATGGGGTTCAGTGGATGCCTCCGGCGATGGCGGGGTTAACTACGGCGAGACCAACGCCTGGGTTAGCTTTATGAAGGCCAACAACATCAGTAACGCCAACTGGGCGCTAAACGATAAAGTGGAAGGCGCTTCTGCCCTGGTATCGGGTGCCAGCGGTAATGGTGGCTGGACCTCAGGCCAACTCACCGCCTCTGGCGCCTTTGCCAAAGATATTATCAGCGGCTGGCCAGCACTTTCCGGTGGTGGCGGCGGTGGTGACGGTTGCAGCAGCGCATCGGCCACCAGCCTGCCAGGTACTATCCAGGCGGAAAGCTTTTGCAACAGCGAAGGCGTGCAAACCGAATCCACCAGCGATAGCGGCGGCGGGCAAAATGTTGGCTACATCGACTTTGGCGACTGGATGAGCTTTAAGGTGAATGCGGCCAACGCGGGCAGCTACAAAATCAGCTATCGCGTTGCCGGCCTGAGCGAGAGCGGTTACCTGCAGTTGGAAGCCGCCGGCGGCAACCCGGTTTACGGCACCTTGCAGTTCCCCGCTACCGGCGGCTGGCAAACCTGGACCACTGTGTCCCATGTGGTTAATTTGCCTGCGGGCGAGCAAACCATCGCCATCAAAGCCCTGAGCGGCGGCTGGAACCTCAACTGGATCAAAGTGGAAGCCAATGGCAGCTCGTCCTCTTCCAGTTCATCAAGCAGTTCCTCTTCCAGCTCTTCTGGCAGCCTCACCCCCATTGCCACTGTCCAGGCAGAAAGTTACAGCTACCAGAGCGGCACCCAAACCGAAACCACCAGCGATGCCGGTGGTGGCCTGAACGTGGGCTGGATTGACTCAGGTGACTGGCTATCCTACGTGAATACCCCCATCAACCTACCCAGCAGCGGCACCTACGAAATTGAATTCCGCGTAGCCAGCCAAAACGGTGGCGGCAACATCAATTTTGAAGAGGCAGGCGGCGGTGCGGTGTATGGCAATGTCGCAGTTCCGGCAACAGGCGGCTGGCAGACCTGGACCAGCGTGAAGCTGCGCGTAACCCTGAACGCCGGCAGCCACGCTTTCGGCCTAAAAGCCAACACCGGTGGTTTTAACCTCAACTGGTTCAAGATTTCCAAGGTGAACTGACTCCTGGTTTATTCAAGCTGGTCGGGACTCGCGTGCCGACTGGTTTGAATACATCTGGCAGCAGGGAGGCTGAACTCGACAGGCCTGGTACAACATCTCCCCCAACAGAAGTTGGCCAAGTGGTTGAGCAATTGTGTCTCTTTAGGCGCTCATGGAGCGCCTTTTTTATTTGTAGATTATTTGATTCGCGGGAATTGCCCGGCTGACATGAGCCAGATGTTCAAGTGGCAGTTTTCGCTGCTTGCAAATTGCGCCTGTATTCCGAGGGCGGCACCCCAACGACTCGCTTGAAAAAGCGCTGAAAGGCCGACTGGCTGTTAAAGCCGGCGGCGTAGGCAATTTCCAGGATTGTCTGCTGGCTGCCAGATTCCAACTGGCGCTTAACCTCTTCCACCCGCAACTCGTTAATAAACTCGAAAAAGTTTTTGCGGTAACGGCTATTGAGGATAAACGACAGTTCACGCGGCTTAAGCCCGACCCGCTCGGCGAAGCGCTCCAGGTTAATTTGGCTGTCCAGGTAAGGCTTTTGACTGACCAGGGCGCGCTCAATGAGGGCTTGCTTATCATCCAGGTTGGCTGGCTCAGATGCTTCGCTGGGCACCTCAGTCACCTTTAATACCTGGGTATCCAGCAGTTGCCGCCCGTTGACTAGCGCAAACACAAACAAGCCGTTAACCAGCAGTACCGTCCAGTAATTGTTGAGCACTCCTAGCAGGTCATTGGCGTCGGCGCTTAAATAGCCGCCGAGGAAGTAGGCGATAAACGACCAAAACCAATGAATAAAAAAGCCTGCCAGGACCAGATCCGCCCAGCGCAGCTCCCAGCGGGAGATACTGGAATAGACCTGCTTGAATTGCTGGCGCAGGCGGTATTCGGCGTAAAAGCACGCCAGTACATACACCAGGGGCCAGCATTTAAACAGCGCCCAACTCCAGCGAATTGCCTCGCGCTTGGTGTGCGAGAGCTGCTCCCAGTGCCAGGGAAGCCAATCCACAATGGTCACGTCATCCCACAAAATCACCAAAGCCGCCAGTAGCGCTGGAACCAGGTGCAGGAGGTTAATCCAGCGCCAGAGCTTCAGCTCCTCCGACAGCGAGCGCAAATAGGCGTAGAGCACCGGGCCCTCAAGCAGCAAACACATGGACAAAAGCGCCGGCACCCAACTGGTCTGACCTATGGCTTGGGCTTGCAGGTAGGGGTTCCAAATCACCAGCGTGGTGCTCAAGGTGCCAACCACCAATAAAAAGAAGGCAATTAGCAACTGTCTGGGTTGGGATCGCCCACGCGGCAGCAACCAGAGTGCAAGGCAGAGGAACAGGCACTCGATAATGGTGAGCAAAATGACAATTTCATTCAGATTTAAAAAGGTGCTTTTCATTATTTTTATCAGCTCCGTAACAGCCTAGGCCGGATAAGCCTTAGGAATTTTAACCTATAAAAATCCCCACTCCCATGTTGTACCCACTTCCCACTTTAAGCAGAACCTAAGTGGGTTATCTCAGTTTATCCCAGTTTGCAAAAACCAGGAGGAACGCCCAGTTCCCGCTGACGAATACTGAGCCACCGGCACAAAAACCCGGCTCACTCTAAGAATAATCAACGAGGCATCGACACCATGAAAAAACTGGCTAGCACGCTCAGTTTGCTGCTAATGGGAGGCGCAGCACAGGCCCAAATCTGCGGATGGAATCAAGTCTGGATAGACGACTTTAACGGCACCAGCCTGGACCGCACTACCTGGTCGCAAGAAGTAAACGGCGATGGCGGCGGCAACGGCGAACTCGAATACTACACCGACAGTGCCCGCAACCTTTGGGTGTCCGGCGGTTATCTGAATATCAAAGCCATACGCGAAGCCTACAACGGCAAATCCTGGACCTCTGCCCGTTTAAGGTCCAAAAACGCCATGGATACCACCTACGGCAAAATCGAAGCGCGTATGAAACTGCCCAGCGCCTCAGGTACCTGGCCCGCCTTCTGGATGCTCCCCACCGAGCAGCAGCGCGACGCCCACGGCTGGCCGCAAAGCGGCGAAATCGACATTATGGAGACCATCAACACCAGCCAGGACATACTCGGCACTCTGCACTATGGTGCCTACTGGCCCTATAACGGCAACACTGGCTGGCCCAACCCGGACAATCTGATGGCCGCCGAAGCAGGCCGCAATAAAGCCGATTGGCACACCTATGCGGTGGAGTGGTACCCCGACCATATGGTGTGGTCGATTGATGGCGTGGCCAAAATTAGCAGCTCCCGTACCAAATTGGATAGCACCAACCCGCTCCGCTCCAACTGGAATTCCTTCTATAACCGCCCCTTCCACGTGATCCTCAACCTGGCCATGGGTGGCGCCCTGCCCGGCAACCCGGATGGCAGCGAAGCCGCCGAACAATTGATGCAAGTGGATTATGTGGCGGTTTATAAAAACGACGCCACCTGGTCGGTTGAAGGCGATACCTATGTGTACCGCGGCGAAACCTACAAAAAATACCGCGTCGATGGCCCCACCAATGTCAGTTACAACTGGTCGGTTCCCGCCGGTGTAAGCATTGTTTCCGGCCAGGGCACCCGTGAAATTGTGGCCTCGATTGGCAGCAGCGCCCGCTCGGGCAATTTCAGTGTCAGCTTCGATGGCGGCTGCGGCCTTAAAACCGTTTCCAAGCCAGTTACTATCGAGCAGGGGCGCACCCAGATGCTCGCCAATTACGAGAGCGGGTTAGGGCTTACTCACCTGCAAAACGGCCTGGCACTTGGCGCTGGCTCTGTGGTTAACAACCCTGCCCCAGGCGCTGTCAACACGTCTGCCAAGGTGCTGCACTATGTACGCGACGCCAACCAGCAGTGGGACAACCTCAAACTGAGCGGTTTTGGCAAGCTCAACGCAGGCGAATTGCGCTCCGGTCGCGCCAAGATTTTGGCCGATATCTACTACCCCGGCACCGTGACCAATCTCCTGGGCAAAGATCTGACTGGCGGCCTTGAGAATGCGGCAGTCGTCAGTCAAACCCCCAGCTGGGATGGCAATACCGGACGCCTTGCCGGCTTTAAAGGAACCCTGGGCCGCGCTGGCGAGTGGCAGACAGTGCAACTGGATTACACCAGCACGCCCGACTCCAATATCGCCGCCAGCCAGGCAGACAACCTAGTATTAATGCTGGAGGCCGGCGCCAATACCTCAGGCGATTTCTACCTGGATAATGTGCGTATTGTCTGGCCCGACAATGGCTACAGCCTCAAGCAGACCATCGCCAATTTTGACGGTGTGAGCAACGGCGCCATCAAACCCGCCCCCTACACCAGCGGCGCCATGGCAGTAGTCGCCAATCCCGCACCCAGTGCGCTCAACAGCTCTGCCCAGGTACTGCGCTATGTGCGCGACGCCGGTGCCAGTTACGACACCCTGGCAATAAACGGTGTGACCGGTATCCCCGATGCGCTCGACGCCGAGCATGGCATGGTACGTGTGGCGGTGGATGTCTATACCACGGCGCCGGTGGGCACCATTATCTCCCTCAACCTGGAAAATGAACTCCTTGCCGGCTCTGTGTCTTCTGCCGACTGGCAAGTAGGTCGCCACAGTTTTTACCAGACAGAAACGACCAAAACTGGCCAGTGGGAAACCCTGGTATTCAACTACAACTTCCGCGCCGCCTTGGGTGACTGGGCCAACAATCGTCGCTCCGCCGCGTTCAATGAAGTTGACCAGCTGATCTTTTTGATTACGCCCGGCCAGGCGAGCACCGGCACCTACTACTTCGATAACTTCCGCGTTGTGGCCTACAACCAGGATGCTCCAGTGGTGCAAACCAGCAGTTCCTCCTCGTCCAGCTCCAGTACCGCCAGCAGTTCGAGCAGCAGCCTTGCCAGCTCCAGCAGTTCCAGTGCTTGCAGCAACTGCACCCAGGTACTGGTTTCCAGCGGCAAACCCACCACCGCCAGCAGCAACTTGCAGCCAGCTGCCAGCGCCACCGACGGCAACGAGGGTACTCGCTGGGAATCCACCCACGGAGTATCCCCCAGTTGGTTAACCGTCGACCTGGGCAGCCAGCAGAACCTCAGCCAGGTATCTATCCACTGGGAAGCCGCCAACGCCGCCAGCTATTTAATCCAGGGCTCCAACGACAACACTAACTGGGCCACGCTTAAATCCATTACCGGCGGCACCTTTGGCGACCGCACGGATGTCAATGCGGTGTCCGGCAGCTTCCGCTATGTGCGCATCTACTGCACCGAGCGCAGCGCGGGCAATAACTGGGGTTACTCCATTTGGGAGCTTAAGGTGTATGCCCGGCAAGCGGCCAGTAGCTCCTCCAGTTCCAGCGCAGGCCCGGCGACTCAACTGACTATCGCCAGTGCTACGGCGAGTACCCAGCTGCAAGCACCGGGTTTTGCGATTGATGGCAACAGCGGCACCCGTTGGGAATCCGCCCATGCACTGGACCCCAGCTGGATCACCCTGGATTTGGGCAGCGCCAAAACCCTGTCGAGTATCGCTATCGATTGGGAAGCCGCTAACGCCGCCGACTACAAGGTGCAAGGCTCCAATAACAACAGCACCTGGACCGACCTGGCGAGCAAAACCGGCGGCACTTTTGGCAACCGCACCGACAGCCTCAACCTGAGCGGCAGCTACAGGTACATCCGCATTTACGGCACCAAACGCAGTGACGGTAACCAATGGGGTTACTCGATTTGGGAAATGCGCGTTAAAGGCTGGTAAGCGCAAGCTAAACAACTAACCGTATAAAAATTGATGTAAAGGTTTTACTCCCGCCACTGTTCTAGTCCCCAGGCGCTTACACAGGCCTGTGAGCAGTGGATGTTCCTTCACCCTGCGCAGTTTGCTCCCTCTCATTGCGCAGGGTGTTTTTTAAATTTTTTATTTTTGAACGTCTAGGGAATAACAACAAGGCTGGTAAAAAAGCGCGAATGGGCTGCAAGAAATTGGCAGTCACATTCAACAATAAATAGCCACTTCGCTGTACCTGGTACCTCAGTACCAAAAAAAACAACTCCTGAAAAAAATAATTCCTCTGGAGGAACTATGAGAACCAAACCCCTAGTCGCCAGTGTACTGGCGCTGAGTTTCAGCTCAGGTGCGAGCTTTGCGCTCGATTACAACGATGCCTATTGGTCTACACCCAACAGCAATGCAGATTTTGTCGACCAATTTAGTTCCAGTAGCATCAACCGCAATGTCTGGAAAGTGGAGTCCGACATTTTTGTTAACGGCGAAGATCAGGATTATCAGGACGTGGAATACCCCGCGGCCGATTGGACCCTAAGAAGCGGCCAGCCAGATGCGGGCGCCAGCGATGGCAAGGTGCTGAACCTAAAAGCGCGCTATATGGATGGCGTTGTGCAGGACCAGTACGCGCACAATGGCAAGCCCTTGTTTATTCGCTCTGGCCGTTTGGAATCGCAAATTACTGACCAGAGCACTTTTGTGTACGGCAAGTTTGAAGCGCGCATAAAAATGCCGCCCGCGCGCAACGCCGAATTCCCCGCCTGGTGGCTGCTGGGCAACTTCCCCGATGTGGGTTGGACTGCCTGCCAGGAGCTGGACATTATTGAGTTCACTGGCCACAACGCCACACTCGCGCCGCAAACACACTGGTCCGCGCCCTATGCTGCTTACGGTGGCAACCCCAACGGCACCACCTACGCGCAGTTGGGTGTAGACCCTAGCAACCAATACGTAACTTACGGTGTGGTCAAAACCCCCGAGTACGTGGATTTTTACATCAACGGTGTAAAAACCTACAGCTGGACCAAAGCTGATCGCGGCGATATGCCCTGGCCTTACCTCTCGCCCATGCGCATGATTTTGAACCACGCCATCACTCACGTTGAATGGCCGGACGTGGGCAACTACAACCAGTTCTCCACCGATGCCAATGTGGCCAACAAAACCGGCTACACCCGCGTTACTAACGGTGTGACCGAGTACGAATACATAGACACAGCCGCAATGAACACCAATATCGGCCGCGCCGGTACCGACTTCCTGGTGGACTATGTCGCGCACTGGCCCCTGCCCTCAAGCGACCCGCTGCAAAAATATGTGGATGAAAGCAAATACTCTTTCTTCCGCGATTCAGGCAATACCAAGGGTTTCTATTCGCTCAAAGGTTGGATGGCGCCCGTGTCTGTTACTGCCGACGCTTATCTGCAAGAGGGTGATGATCCAGTGCGCGACAACGGCGCTAAAAATGCTGCCGATGGTTATGTGGGTTCCAAATGGGCCACACCGCGCGACGACAATATGCACTCGGTCACCATCGATTACGGTGTGGATAAACCCATTAAATATTTCTGGATTGAGTGGAGCTGGAACCTGCCCAAGTCTTACGACATTTACGGCAAAACCAGCAGTGGCAACTGGGAATATATTCTCACCTCCAACCAGGACAGTGTAGGTTGGGCCACACATACTTTTGATGTAAACAAAACCTATCGCTACATCAAACTGGTTACCAAAGGCCGCATTGATAAATCCGAGCCCATTTGGCTGCTGGAGTTCAAATCCTTTGAAGATGTTGCCAACGTTTACCCAAAACCTGCTGGCACCAGCCAACTGGATCGCAGCGTCAATGTGTTGAGCAACGGTGATTTCAGCTCCGGCTTAACCGGCTGGACCGGCGAAAACTACGATGGCAGCGGCGCGGCTTATAGTGTTGAAAGCGGTGCGGCAAAAATTACTGCAACCAGCCAGGGCACTGGTGTAGGCTCCTATCAATTGCATACCCAAGGCTTTGGTCTAAAACGCAATTATCGCTATCAAATTTCCTTCGACGCGCGCGCGGCCAGTGCGCGCAATATGCAACTGCGCCTGTCGGAAGATCAACTCAACCCATCCACTGCCGGCACTTATCTGCTGCAAGATGTTGCTCTGGGCACTAGCTTCACCAACTACAGCTACACTCTCGACTACACCAACAGTGACAACCCCGGACGCTTGGCATTTTTGTTCGGCACCATGGGCACTGCCAGCGTGTACATCGATGATGTTGTGATTAGCGAAGTGGCTTATATCGGCAGCGGCGATCCCCTGGTGCCAGCAATTTCTGCCACCAATTTCAGCGGTGCCAGCAGTGGCTGGGAAACTGATTGGTGGGGTGTTGCCGCGCGCGCTGTGGACGGTTCCACTGGCAACAAAGCCAGCGGCAACGATGGTCAGTCTGAAGGTCAGGATCTGTGGGTCAGCGTGAACATCGACCCCAACTACGAGATCAAAGAAGTACAAGTAGCCGGCGATAAATCGGCACCGCGCAGTTTGGCGCAATTCAAAGTGGAATACGGCACCAACAACACCACCATGATGGATTGGACCAACAGCAACAGCGACGGCAGCTACGAAGCCTTTACCAATTTTGCCAGCCAACCTCCCGCCAACGAGCGCAACTTCCGTTTCTGGTTCCGTCCACCAGCAGGCCAATTGGTGGAAGTCGCCGATGTGCAATTAATGGCTGTAGATTTAAAACCGCATCGCATCTACACCATTAACCTGGATAACTTTGGCAGCATTGCGCCCGCGGGAACCATTCGCTACAGCAAATACAATACAGATTCGGCCACCTACACCTTTACACCGCCCGCCGGTGGCAGTGTTGCCAATGTGATTGTTGACGGCGTATCCATGGGCCCATTAACCAGCTACACCTTTAACGCGATCTCAGCGAGCCACACGATTGCTGTGTCTTTTAACAACAATGGCAGTGTCAGCTCATCCTCATCATCGAGCAGCTCGTCAGTTATTAGCAGCTCAAGCAGCTCCAGCAGTGCTGTTGCCTCAGTACTGGTTTCACAAGGCAAAACAGCTACCGCCAGCACAGCGCTACAGGCTGCCAGCCTGGCTGTAGACGGCGATGCAGGAACTCGTTGGGAATCCAACCACGGGGTTGATCCCAGTTGGATTATGGTCGACCTGGGCAGCGCAAAAAATCTGACTCAAGTAGTAATTGATTGGGAAGCGGCTAACGCTGCCGATTATTTAATTCAAGGCAGCAACGATGGCCTTGGCTGGACTACGTTGAAATCTGTTACTGGCGGCACCTTTGGCAATCGCACCGACAGCTACGGCGTAAGCGGCAGCTATCGCTATGTGCGCATTTACGCTACTGCACGCAGTGTGGGCAACAACTGGGGCTATTCAATTTATGAATTGAAAATTTATGCCCAGAGCGCCAGCAGTTCTTCATCCAGCTCGTCCAGCGCAGCTAGCGATGGCCCACTGACAGTTGCCAGCGCCACTGCCAGCACCGAAATGCAAAGCGCCAGCTACGCCATCGATGGCAACAGCGGTACACGCTGGGAATCCAATCACGGCATAGACCCCAGCTGGATCACGCTCGATCTGGGCGGAACCAAAACCTTAGCGAATATTGCTATTGATTGGGAAGCAGCCAACGCTGCCGACTATTTAGTGCAAGGCTCCAACGACAACGCCAACTGGACCACCCTGAATAGCAAAACCGGTGGTGCATTTGGTGCGCGTACCGACTCACTCACACTGTCTGGCAGTTATCGCTATGTGCGCATTTACGGCACAGCGCGCAGCGCTGGCAACCAATGGGGCTATTCCATTTGGGAGGTGCGCCTGACCGGTCACAATTAACCGGGCCAGCCTTCAAAATTAACCTAACCAGCCTTCAACTGGCGGCGGCAGGTTACTGTGCCGCTTTATCAACCCGCAAATCAAATACCCGCTTGCACTTGCAAGCGGGCTTTTTTTAAAAAAGAAAACAACCACAGATTTTTACTACACATCAAGAGAGGGAATAAAATGAAAAGACTCAAACAAAAACTAACGGGATTAATTTTCGTCTTGGGGGCTGCCGTAAATCTGAACACCCAGGCTGCCGTGATCACCTTCGATGATCTTGGCCCCGGCGATTACGATGTCATCAGCAATGGCTATCAGGGTTTTGATTGGAGCTGGTCGGCGTTCGTCAACAAAAACCTGTTGCCCGACAGCGGCCTTAACAAAGGCGCTGTCTCCGGTGACTATGCCATGTTGAATGACTTTGCAGCTACCGCAACTATTAGCCGCGCGGAGTCATTTGATTTTAACGGTGCCTTTTTTACTTCCGCCTGGAAGGACGGCATGCAAATAGAGGCCATTGGCTACCTCGACAACGCCGCGGTTTACTCGCAAACCATCACCACCAACACCAGCGCGGCCCAGTGGTTTGATTTTAATTTTCTGGGTATAACCTCACTCAGCCTGCGCAGTTTTGGTGGCAGTTTAAATCCGCAATCGGCCTTTGATGGCGAACAATTCGCAATGGATAACTTCACCTTCAACCAACCCGCAGAGGCGCCGGAGCCAAGCTCACTCCTGCTGCTGGGGCTGGGACTTGTGGGAATGTTTTGGGGAAGAAAAGCCAAACGCTAATTAACCAGATAATAACTTAGCGGCTTAATAAAAAATTAAGCTTATTCATGGGGCTTGTCCCTTTGATGCCGCTGCGGTTCGCCAAGGCGGCTTTTTTATATTTGCAGTTTATTAATGGATTGCTTTAGCATCTGCTCTCGCATCACTCGCAAAGGAACTCGCCAATGTTTCAAGCCCGCCAAATAAGTTATCAACCCAACTGGCTGGATACTAGCCAGATAAAAATTTACACCATCTCTGCCCTGCAGCAGCCGGTCAACCATGACAAGTATCTACCGCGTTTAGCCCAGGTTAAACAAGTCAAATCGGTCGATTGGCCCAACACCCCGGCCTTTGTTATTTTTCACGATGGTGCCAGTATGGACTACCTGGTTCTGGCCTGGTGGGGCAATGGAAATGAGCTGTTTACATCTGTCTCGGTGCACACGGAAACTGGCTGGGTTGAAGATGCCAGTAGATTCTCTTTTTGTTTATACGATTTTGATTTCTGCTAATGCTATTTCCAAAAACGAAATT